>JAEUIG010000531.1 GCA_016795125.1 Planctomycetaceae bacterium
CGGCGACGGCGGACCTTCCGGCAACAGATTCTGCACCGACAAATCGTCCGCAGCGTACAGCGAAGCGCAACACAGCACGAAAGCCGCTGGCCAGACGCAGTTCGTAATCATGGTTCCGATCCCCGGTGTGACGGTCTGTCGATTGTGTGCTCGAAGACGGACTGAAGTACAGCGCCGAGAGTGACTGCACGCCCATCAGACGAACGATATTCGCGAAGTTTAGCACTATGGGGACGGATTCTGTTCCTGGACGATGTTCCAGGTCACACGCCGGATCGCGAAGCTGTCCGGAGAAGGCACGGAATCGGCCTGCGGATCGCCGCGCGTCCCCGTGAGTGCCGTGTCGAGCAACCGCCCCAGCGGAGTCTGGAACCGGCTGGGCGTTCCGCGCGAGATGGTGGCCGTCAGGGAGGACTGCTCAAGTTTCTCCAGTTCGCTGAAGGCCCCTTTGTCTTTCGCGCTGACGGCAATCACGATCACATGTTCGGCGCCGGTGCTGCTGTCCGTGATGTCGAAACTCACCTGCCCGGTCAGCTCGCCGCAGATCGGAATCACCGGCTGATCGTTCGCCAGCAGCGGAAACTGCTGCGTGATCCCAAAGTGTGAGTCGATGTAGAAGACCATGACGGCCGCCGGCTCCGGTCCGGTGTTCGTGATGCGGAGGTCGATATGATCGTTCGACTTGAGCGTTGGAACAGCTTCCCCGGACGACGGCTCGGCACCGTTCCTGAGGATCGTGACGGACACATCGATGTTCGGATCGCGAGTCCCTGCCGCTTCCTCCGCCATCTCCCGCAAGGCGTCGGCCTGTGCGACTTGCCTCAGATAAACGCTGATCGTATTGCCAAACTGCGCATTCAGCGGGATCGGAGTGCCAGGCGGTGATTGAGCGCCAAACACATCACCATGGCGTTGCGCCGCCTCCAGCGCCTTCGCGTCGCTCCAATCAACGACGGGAGTTCCGGTGCGCTGCAGATACACCCCGGCCTGCGTGACCACAGCCGTCCAGTCCGACGCCCCTTCCGTCACGACTGAGAATCTCGCATCGCTGCGCGCGGCCACCGCCTGCAGCTCCTGCAGCGTCCGAGCGCGCCGATCCGCCAGACCGTCTCCCGGCGGATCCGATTCGACGGCCAGCGTCAGCAACTCGGAATACCGCTCCCGAAACACCAGTTCACAGCGTCCCTCATCCGGCAACTCGTCATTGGCGGGAATATCCAGCCAGGCGACGGGTTCGATGACGGACGACAGCGGATGCACCTGCCGGACGCGCACGTAGCCCAACAGCTGTTGATCTCCCGCCTGGCCGGACGGCGGATAGACCGCCAGTATGCTGCCGGCGGTGATGCCGTGCAGGCTGCCAGCCGTCAACGAATCGCTGCGCTCGCTCCGGTGCAACGTCAGTTGCGAGCGGCCCGGCCACTCCTGCAGGTCGAGTACGGTGCGGTCCAGCGCCGTGCCTTCGATCTCGGGAATCGATTCACTGATCCAGTTGTTCTGTTCGAACCGCCACAGGATGCGCTGCGCCAGTTCCCGGTAGGTGATCTGCTGCCCGCACTGCGACAGCACCTCGTGCAGCATGTGGGAGAGACGGCCAAACTTGGGGCCAGGCTTGGTCGGATAGTACTCCTTGGCCTCTTCGTGCGGCTGCGCGGCATATAGTGCAACCGCTCCGCTGCCGTCGTCCGCCGCAGCCGCCACCTCGAACCAGTCCGGCTTCGCGGGGCCCTGATCCGGCTTCTGACCAGCAGCCTGCTTCCGCGCAGCATCCAGAACGTCTTCCGGAATCCCCAGCTCACGGGCGCCGACATTTCGCCCATCCGCATCTACCACACCGCGGGCGACGGTGCTGGAATGGCACGCGTCCGCCACCAGGAACACGAACGCACCCTTCTCCACCAGCTGCGCCATCCAGTCGCGAATCCGATCGTCGGTGATCGCGTGCTCAACGGCCGCTACCTCGCTCTCCCACTTGCCGATGTTGCAGGGCAGGAACAGCTCGTCGAGACCGTCCGGCTCGTAATCGTTGGCCGCGTCAAGATTCAAGTCGGGCTGACGGCTGCCGTGACCGGACAGCAGGATGAAAATATGGTCTCCCGGCTGCGCCATGCCGATCAGCCGCTCGAATTCGGCAGCGATATGCTCGTCAGTGGGATCCTCGCAGGTAATCGCCGGCACGACGTCCTGGGCTCGTTCCGCCCTGGAGATATGCGCCTGGTTGGCCAGCACGCGGATATGCTCCGGCGCGAACCGGAACTGGTTGACCAGCATGGTCCGCAGCATGACGACGTCATTCGCCGGCCCCTGCAGCTGCCGGCGTCCCGTCAGGCTGCCGTATTCCGTGCAACCGATGAGCAGGGCCATTCTGCGGCCTGCCTCCGGCTCGGCGGCGCCGAGAAGCTGCCCCGTCATGAGCGACAGGAGACTCGCGGCAACAATGCTTCTCGCGAACATGGCCCGGCTTCCTCTCAGAGGAAAAAAACGACCGGTCCGGCGCGCCGGGCCGGTCGGAAATCATCACCAGTTGACGAACACGAGGAACCGTTCGTAGATCGGCCCGACATTCTTGATCACCAGTGTGAACGGACCTTCGTAGATCGGGTTCCAGCGGACGACGCAGCTGCTGGTTTCGTCGACATCCTGGCCGATCAGCACGCCATTGTCGTCGTAGACCCACAGGTCCAGGTCGCCGTCACCGTCGCCGGCGACATACACGACGGCCGGTTTGCTCGCCTCGAAAATCACGTTCTCAATCGTCAGCACGCCGTTCGGGTTGATCTGGTCGATGCCATCATTGATGTCCTTGAACGTGACGCCGTTGATCTCCTCCGACCGGAGATTCTTTCCCTGCGCGTAGATCAGCCCCCTGCCATCGCTTTCAATCTGGGCCACCATCGCCTCGACCGCGGCCTCCATTGCGGCATCTCCCTTGGCCAGTTCGCGCGCCCGGTCGATCAGCGTCTGCATGTCGAGGTCCGGCAGTTTCCCGTCGGCGACTTCAGTTCCTGCTCCCTGGATCGCTTCAGCGGTGCGCTGGCTCCGCTTGTGGTCGGCGATGATCTCAGCAGCCGCCAGCAACAGCAGCGGCGACTTCAGCGTTTCTCCTCGTATCGTAAGCTGGGCCGCAGTGATGATCGGTGTCAGGTCGCCCCCCGATTTGGCATCGGCCTTGGCGGGATCATTGTTGGCCGGCTTGTCGGCAGCAACGGACCCGGAGGCCAGCGCGCCCAACAGGACGGCTGCCAGCGTCGTGCGTTTCAATCGGGAAGAATTGGTTAGGCATCGCATACTTCAATCTCCAGTGAGAGAGTGGTGAAATGCAGTTTCAACCGCCGCGCGCCGGCCGACGATCATCCTAATCTGTTCCCTGTGACGGATTCACGCATGCGGCCGCTCAAGCCCCGTGCGGACTGCGTCCGCTGCGCTTGGACGGGCGAGCGTCTGGCGAGTTAAGCGGGGATTCCAGGAATTCCCACGTGCCGGCAACTTTCCCGAAATCCAGGAGAACCCGGCGCATTCGGCCGAAAGTTGAGGCGCGGCGGAGAAGCAGACGGCCGGCAGCGCGCCGGCGCTGGAAAGAACACGTGCAGCGGGAGTGACTCCGCCCGCACACCGAGCATCAGAGTCGCGGCAATGGACGGGCGCCGGACGCTATTTCGAACCCGCCAAGCGGCATGAAGAACAGAGGTCTTCCACCACCCATTTGTATGACGGCACCGTCTTCGTCACTGTCCGCTTCATCAACTTCTTGCGGGTGAAGATCGAGGCGCAGTCGCTGGGAGTCCATTCGGTCCAGACGAACGGTCTGACCCACAGGCTGCGGCAACACCCGTCGCTGCAGCCGCAGACATCCTCGCTGTGCTCGCATCCGGGCGTGCTGCAGCCGGGAACGCAGAAGTCTTCTTCGTCACACCCCCAGCAGGTGATGGTCACCTTCTTCTGTTCGTCAACCCGCCGGCAGATTTTTCTCACGCCGCTGCGGCCGCCGCAGTGATCGCAGCATCCATCGCCGGGCCGCGCAGCAACGCAGTCCTCATCTCCGGCCCGACCACTGTTCGGTCCGGACAGCAGGATGATCGCCAGAATGCCCGTCAGAATTGCTCGCAGCATGTCTGTCCCTCCCCCTCCCCTCGGACTCGCGTCTGCACCGGCCGCGCGCGATCAGTCACGAGTTACCAGTTGAAGCCGAGCGTGATGTCGTTGTATTCGCCGCGGTTCACGCTGTTCAGATCCAAGTGGGAGTAGCGGGCCTTCATTTCCCAGGCGCCGAGACTGCATCCAGTCGGCGTGAAGAACACGTTGCTGTACGGGACATTGCGGCCGAATTGCGCCCCATGCTGTCCAAAGCGTTCGTAAACCCGGTTCTCGCCCGTGAGGAAGTAGCTGAGGTGGGCATAGCCGCCGTGGAACGTTTCGTTCTGACCGACCAGCATGTTGGTGGTGTTCAGGTAGTACTCGCTCTGCAGCGTGACCCGTCCCATGACGACGGCCAGTTCGACGTTGCCCGTCGTGAACGAATCGGCCGCAAGGACGCCCGAGTCGATGATCCGCGGGCCTTCGTGAATCTGTGGTCGG
The DNA here is from genome assembly GCA_016795125.1 of Planctomycetaceae bacterium. Taxonomy (GTDB): domain Bacteria; phylum Planctomycetota; class Planctomycetia; order Planctomycetales; family Planctomycetaceae; genus JAEUIG01. The sequence goes on from JAEUIG010000531.1 coordinate 4,576, forward strand.
GACCGAAATCGGACCTGGTCGTTCTGATCCTCGGTGTACATGACCCCCAGTCCGGTATGCACCAGGTAGCGGCCGTTCGACAGCTCGTCGTAATACGGCAGCCAGGTGACGCGGCCCGCCGCGCGATACCCCTGGTTGTTGTCGATCCGTTCCTTCAGTCCCTCACTGATGCTGTCGAAGAACACGCCGGACGCCCAGGTGATGCGCTGGTCCGGCGTGCAGTTGTACATCGCCAGTCCGACTTCGCGGTCGGCGCAGAACACCCCCTGCGTGGGAATCGACCGCTCGAGGAAGATGTTGTTGGTGTCGTTCGTCACCTGTTCCAGGCCGAACGGCACAAAGAAGTTGCCGATCCGCAGCCGACCCAGCAACGGCACTTCGTTGATCGAGAAATACGCGTCCTTGACGTCGGGTGATATGACGTTGCCGATCGGACTTTCTCCCACCGATTCCGGCTCGAGCGTCATCTGCAGCCGGAAGTCGTAGACGCCGTACCCGGTGCCGTCGGCAACCAGCCGCAATCGCCGGAACTCGAAATAATCCTGCGTATTCGGAATCGCACTGCTGGAATCAGCCCAGTTGATGTATTCCAGCTGCACGTGGCCGCCCAGCTTGACCGTCCATTTGTCGGTCGACATGTCGGTCCAGTCGAGCGCCTTCTGCGCTTCGTCCTCTTTCTTCTTTTTCTCGTCGTCGGCCTTCTTCTTTTCGGCGCCGCTGCGCTCGTCCTCGGCCGCTTCCAGTTCTTCGATTCGCTTCAGCAGCGAATCGATGTCCGCCGGCATAGGAGCCTCGTCGGTCTCGTCGGCAAACAGGAATTCGGCGGGAGGCGCATCGGGCGGCGTGGAAGCGTCGAGTGCCAAGCGTGCCGGATCGTCCAGCGACAATTGGACGAAAGCCGGTCCCTCCGGTTCATCGGCGCGGAGCACGGACGGGGTCGCCGCCAGCCCGATTGGCGACAGACACAGCAGCAGCGCCAGAATGGCAGACGCTGATCGCATGGGGGGACCAGTTCCTCGAACGCGCCGGCAGTTCGGCTCGAAGCGGAGTGCGGGACGCGTGACGTGAGCGTCCCGTGGCAGGCCTCCGGAGGTCCGGTCAGCACGATTTTGACGGTTATTCCAGCCGTCGCATCAGTTATCGACCATTGGCCGTGACGAGAGTGATTGAAACTCAAGTTCGCGTCCGGACGCGCGCCGCTCGAACGGCAGAACCTGCCGAAGCCGCCGCCGTCGGCTGACTCACACAGTCGCGGGAACGTCCGCCTCAACCACGTTCGCGACCAGGGGGAGCGTCGTGATGAATCTCGTCCCCTGCTCCGGACGGCTGGTGCAGACGATCTGTCCGCCGTGCGCGGCAACGACCGCCTGGCAGATGCTCAGCCCCAGGCCAGTGCCGCTCGATTCCGCCATCCGCGTGCGCGACGTATCGGCGCGGTAGAACCTGTCGAACACCTTGGGGACATCCTGCTCCGAAATGCCGATGCCGGTGTCCGCCACGGTCAGGACGGCCATCTCGCGTTGCGCGTCGGCAGCCAGCGTGACGTCGACCCGGCCGTCGTTGGGCGTGTACTTGATCCCGTTGTCGATCAGGTTATTGACGAGCTGGCGCAGCAGGTGGCTGCTGCCCGAAACATGAATGTTCCCGGCGATCTGGACGTTGAGCCGGATGCCGCGCGCATCGGCGACGCCTCCGAACATCTCGGCAGACCGCCGCACCACCTCATCGAATGCGACGGTTTCGTGGTCCCGCTTGAGTTGCTCCGCTTCAGATTCGGAAATGAGCAGGAGCTGGTTGACCAGTGTTTCCAGCGCCGCGCCTTGATCGATGATTTCGATGAGCAGGTCCTGATACTCGGTGCGCGTACGGTCTTCGTTGAGCGCGACTTCGACAGAGCTGCGGATCGCCGCCAGGGGCGAACGCAGCTCGTGTGCCGCGTTGGCGAGGAAATCTCGCTTCTCGGCGAGGTACGCCGCGATGCGATCGAGCAGCCCGTTGATGGTCCGCGCGAGCTGATCGAGTTCGTCGCCGGTTCCGCGAACCGGCAGCCGGTCGTCGATGTGGTCCGGCCGCAGCCGGGCTGCGGCCCCGATGATCTCGCCCACGGTCCGCGCGGCGCGACTCGCCAGCCAGTATCCGAGCAAGGGCGCCACAATCAGAACAACCGCGACCGCGAGCATCACGAACCGGTCGATCCTGGCCAGGTCGTTGTTGACGGATTCCAGCGTCGCGCCGACCTGGATCCGGATCGCTTCGTGTCCGCGCGCCGGATGCTGTGCCACGCGAAACCGTCCGGAGGTCTGCGGCGTGGCGCCAATATTGAGCGGCGGCCCATCTTCCCGGTCTGGCGCCCCGGCGCTGGCCAGCAGCACGTGCCCGCTCTGGTCGATCAGCCGCACGTACCAGCCGTGCTGAATATGCCCGGCGGCCTTGCGGTTCAGATACTCCTCGAGAACGCCGAAGTCGTCACCCGAGACCTGCTCAGTATTGAGCGAGATCTCCTGGATGTCCTCCTGCAGAACCTGGTCCATCTCATGCAGGAGGGCCCAGCGAACGCCCTGGCGCAGGCCGATCAGCGTCACCAGCGCCGTCAATAGCACGACGACCGCATTCCAGGCGGCGAGCCGAACTCGGAGCGAACTGCGAAGACGGGACGGCACGTGAGGCCCTGCTGGTCGATCGCCGGGACGCGACGCAGCCAGGCGACGTCACGCGCTGCGAAGCACGTATCCCCGGCCGCGGACCGTCTGCAGCAGGGGGTTCTCGAATTCCCTGTCTATCTTCGCACGCAGGCGGTTCACATGCACCTCAATGAGGTTGGTCACCCCTTCCCAGTCGGCCTCCCACAGGTGCTCGCAGAGCATCTTGCGGGTGACGACCTGGCCGGTGTTTCGCATCAGGAACTCCAGCAGGCTGAACTCGGTCGGCGTGAGGCTGATTTCCTGCCCGTCGCGCATGACTCGTCGCGTCGCCAGGTCGAGCGACAGGGGACCGGTCGTCAACTGCTGCGACGAAAGCTGCAGCGACCGTCGCGTGATGGCCGTCAGCCGGGCCAGCAGTTCCGGGAACGCGAACGGCTTGACCAGGTAGTCGTCCGCGCCGTGCTGCAGACCCTGCACCCGCTCATCGATGGAACCCAGTGCGGTCAGCATCAGCACGGGCGTTCCGATTCCCGCTTCGCGCAATCGCCGCAACACATCCAGCCCGGAGACATCGGGCAACATCCGGTCCAGGACGATCGCATCCGACTTCTGCGCCAGTGCCTGCTCGACGCCGCGCAGCCCGTTGCGGCTCCACTCACACGCGTGGCCGGACTCCTCAAGTCCCTGGCGGAGCGCGCGTCCCAGTACCGGATCGTCTTCAATGATGAGGATGTTCACGGCCGGTATCGGATGCCGTAGGCACCTGCCCGCTGCATGTCGCATAGAAACAGTGCTCGCATGCGGCAATCTTAGGCGATTCCGCGAACCTGCGAGATCGTCGAATCAGCAACCTTACAGAATTGTAATCTGCCGGTATTGGCCGGTCCTGCGCGCGGGGCGTATAAGCTTGGTGGAGGCCGCCGGTCTCCATTGAGATTGCTCTGCCACAGACCTGCCCGCCCCCCCACCGTGCACGCCGCCGGACTCGCCTCTCCGCCTGCCGTACTGCACAGCCCTCACGACACCCGCGCAGAGCGGCTCGAGGAGGCCATCGCTCACGCGGCGCACCTCCTGCCGATGCAGCGGCCAATCACCGTCTTCGTGCATCACAATACGCTGCACGCATTCGAGAACCTGCCGTTCCACCGGGGAGTCGCGGAAGCGGCCGAGATCTTCGGCTGCCAGCCGTATCTGGCCGAGGAGCAATACCGCCGATACTGCGCGGACGGCCGGATCACGCAGGCCGATCTCACCGCCGTCCTGCTCGAGTTCCTCGCCGACGATGGCGATCAACTGATCGGCTTCATGGGGACGCGGCACCACCTCCGGCTGGCCATGCTGGAACATCCCCTGCCGCAGGGATCGGACGCCGAACTCCGCTGGTGCATCGCCGAAACCGAGGCGCTCTTCCGATACCGGCCGGAGGCCCCGTTGCGGGCCCGGCAGCACGCGATGGATGAAACCCGCCGGTGGCTGCTGCGGCATGAGTGGGAAACCGAGGCGTCGGCTTCCACGGAGCTGGCGAACGTCGTCCAGGGTCTGGGCGAGCAGTTCAAAATCGCCGAAGCCGAAGCCTGGACGGACGAGGCGTGGGAGGCGTTCACCCTGCATCTGTTGTGGAGCGTCTGTGAGCGGGGCGTTGCCGCCGCTCCCATCGCCCACGAAGTTCCACCACTCCGGCACTCCGATCTGCTGAAGGCCGTCGCGCACGTCAACAGCGACGACCTGGTGCATCCGTTCCTCATCCGCTTCTCGGCTGCGTTCCTTGATCAGGGTTTCGCGCACTGGAGTCTGCCCGGCCGCCAGGCCGGTTTCCTGGCCGCATTTGTCGGACTGTATCGGGAATCCCGGCCTGTGGAGCCGTGGCTGCAGGCGCTGCCGGAAGAACTGCAGCGGATCGCCCACGGTGACCTGGACTCGACGGAACTGATCACGGAGTCTCTGATCGAGCTGGGCGTGGCGCCTGAGGAGTACGAGGAGTTTCTCACGCAGTCGCTGCAGGCGCTGCGGGGCTGGGGCGGCATGGTCCAGCAGATGGAAACCAATGCCAGCTGGTGCCCATTCCCCGCGCCGGCCGGCGCGCTGCGCGATTTCATCGCCGTGCGGCTGCTCCTCGACCGCCTGGCTCTCATGTACGCCGCGAAACAAACGGGCTTTCGGATGTCGCTGGCCCGGCTCCGTGCGCACCTGCGGCGATCCGTCGTGCCGCCGGCATGCACCAGCGCGGTGTGCCGCGCCTTTACGCTCTTCCAGTTGGCGCAGGTGCGCGGCTGGACCCCCCGCGACCTCTTTCGGCAATCGCAGAGCGAGTGGCGGCGCCTCGTTGCCGAGGTCGATGCGTTTTCGAACATCGAGCGGCGCCGCGTCTTTCACGGAGCCTACGAACGCCGGTTCTGGAACCGCTCACTGGACGCCCTCGCGGCCCATGCAGTCGCCAGACAGCTCGAACGCACCGAAGCCACTCAGAGGAATGGCAGTTCGCACACTCCCGCCTATCAGGTCGTCTGCTGCATCGACGAGCGCGAGGAGTCGTACCGGCGTCATCTCGAAGAAGTCGATCCGGAATGCCAGACGTTTGGCGTGGCCGGATTCTTCGGCGTGGCGATGTACTATCGCGGCGCCACGGAAGCCCATTACCGGCCGTTGTGCCCGATTGTCGTCACTCCCACGCACTATGTGACGGAAGAACCGGTGCTGTCGCGCGAAGAGGCCAGCCGCCTGCAGGCCGAAACCCGGCGTGTGATCGGCCGGGCCGTCCATGGCGTGCACCTCGGCAGCCGCACCATGCTGGGCGGATTGCTCATGACGTTCGCAGGCTCGCTGGCGACCATGCCCATGCTGGCGCGGATTCTGTTCCCGCGCATCACCACGCGCGTGCGCGAGCAGGTGCGGCAGTTCGTGATCCCGCGGCAGACCATGCTGCGGCTGGAGCGTTCCGCCGCCGCGCCCGGCCCCACCGACGATGCCCTCGGCTACAAGCTGGAAGAGATGGCCAACATCGTCCAGGGAACGCTGCGCGCCATCGGGCTGACCCGCGAATTCTCTCCGCTCGTCATCATCACCGGGCACGGTTCGGGAAGCCTGAACAATCCGCACGCTTCGGCGTACGACTGTGGCGCATGCGGCGGCGGACGCGGCGGACCCAACGCGCGAGCGTTCGCCCAGATGGCCAACGATCCCCGCGTGCGGAGCCTGCTGTACGAACGCGGACTGCTGATTCCCGACGGAGTCGCGTTCATCGGCGCGATCCACAATACCTGCGATGATTCCGTCACGTTCTCCGATGTCGACCGCGTCCCCGCGACGCATCGCGCACTATTCGAGCGCGCACGCCGGTCGATCGACGCCGCCCGCCGGCGCAACGCGCACGAACGCTGCCGCCGGTTTGTCTCGGCGCCATTGACGCTTTCCTTCGATGCCGCGCTGCGGCACGTCGAGAATCGTGCCGCCGACCTGTCGCAGACGCGACCGGAACTCGGGCACGCCACGAATGCGCTGTGCCTCGTCGGACGCCGCGAATGGAGCCGCGGGCTGTTCTTCGACCGCCGTGCATTCCTGACGTCGTACGACTCGCGGCAGGACGACGAAAAAAGCTCGACGCTGGCCGGCATCCTCCGGCCGGTCATCCCCGTCTGTGCCGGCATCAGCCTCGAATACCTGTTTTCGCGGGTCGATTCGCGCGGCTACGGCTGTGGCACCAAGCTCCCGCACAACGTCACGTCGATGCTCGGTGTCATGGACGGCGCGGCCAGCGATCTGCGGACCGGCCTCCCCTGGCAGATGGTCGAAATTCACGAGCCGGTCCGGATCATGTTCGTGATCGAAACCACCCCGGCCGCCATGCTCCGGCTGATCGAGAACGAACCGGACTTCCGGCTGCTCGTGCAGAACGACTGGGTACACGTCGCGGTCTTCGACCCCGACTCCGGCGACCTGCAGATTTACCGGCAGGGCCGATTTGAGCCGTACTCACCTGACAACGGCGAATTGCCCACGGCGCCCTCCTCGCTCCAGTGGTATCGCGGACAACGCGATCACCTCGGCTTTGCGGCGATCT
>JAEUIG010000584.1 GCA_016795125.1 Planctomycetaceae bacterium
CGCCCGTCGGTTCCCTGCGCGAACGGCGTGCGGCCGAACTCACCCGCCCACACGACGAGTGTTTCGTCGAGCAGGCCGCGCTGTTTCAGGTCGGTCAGCAGGGCGGCAATCGGCTGATCGACTGAGATCGCGTTGTTCTCGTGATCGCTTTTCAGCTTGGAGTGCTGGTCCCAGCGATCGCCGTTGCCGTCGGGACAGGTGAGCTGGATGAACCGCACCCCGCGCTCCACCAGCCGGCGCGCCACCAGGCAGGCGTGACCAAACACCTGGGTCTGCGGGCGCTCGGCTTCGAGTCCGTACATCCGCTGTGTCTCGGCCGTCTCCTGCGCGACGTCCATCAGGTCGGGCACGGCCGTCTGCATCCGGAACGCCAGCTCGTAATTGGCGATCGCAGATTCAATGGCATCGTGCGCTCCCGACGTTTCGAGCGACGCGGCGTCGAGGCCGCGGAGCAGGGCCAGCTTGTTTTCCTGCGCGGCGGCGGTGCGTTCCGAGCGTTCGACATTCGCCACAGGCGTCGCGCCCCGTTTGAAGACCGATCCCTGGTACGTCGCCGGCAGGAATCCGCTGCCGAAGCATTCCAGTCCGCCGGGCGGGATCAATCCGCTGTTGAGCACGACATACGCCGGCAGGTCGTGACATTCCGAGCCGAGACCGTAGCCGAACCACGCGCCCATGCTGGGCCGGCCCTGCAGGCCGTGCCCGGTGTGCAGGAAGTAATTGGCGTTCGTGTGTTCGGAGAACTCGGATGTCATCGACCGGACGACGCACAAGTCGTCGGCGCAGGTGCGGATCTGCGGCAGCAGGTCGCTGATCGGCAGACCCGATTCGCCGAACTGCCGGAACCTCCAGGGAGACGCGAGAGTGTTGCCGACGTTGTCGAACTGCGTCGGCTGGATCGCCATCTTGAACGGCTGCCCGTTCTCGGCGTCGAGCCGCGGCTTGGGATCGTAGGTATCGACCTGCGACGGGCCGCCGTCCATGTACAAAAAAATGACCGACCGCGCGCGCTGCACATGATGCGGCGTCTTGAGCACGAACGGCGAGGCCGATGTCGTCGGCGCGGCCTCGGCCAGCATCGACGCCAGCGCAATCCCACCGATCCCGCCGGCGGCCTGCTGGAGCAGCGCGCGGCGGGAGAGGGGGGCAGGAGTGTAACGGCGGCAATGCATTGGACCAATTATTCTTCCGCGTCTACAGGCAGTCGCAGCAGCTTCCGGTAGTACACGACCAGCCCAGACTCCCCTCGCGGTCGTTTTTCACCGTACTCCCAGTGAAGCTGCAGATACTCGTCAAACAACATCGAATCGTCGTCGGCATTCTCTTTGTAGAGTTCTCCCTCCAAGACCCGTCGCTCTTTCTCCTCAAAGTAGGCCTTGTGTTCATCGAGCCGCGCTACCTTCAGCTCGCGTATGGAGAGTTCTTGATCATCGGACATGATCTTCCTCATGACGTTAAGAAGAGCGTCAGCGGACGAAGACGAACTCTTTGACATTGATCAGCACATGGCAGTAGTCGCTCCAGACCGATTGATCGTCCGCAGAGCAATTGTATTCATCGGCCTGACGCGCCAGAAACTGCTCCCCCGCCTGGAATTCATGTTCCGTCGGAGCACGGGCAAACGCGGCTTCGTACAGCGCCGCAATTCGCGATCGGACATCGCCTTGCGGGGTTTCCTTCAAGACGCGGGCCGCCCACGACTGCGCCTGCTGGACGACAAACGGATTGTTCATCAGCGCCAGCGCCTGCGCGGGGACGTTCGACACGCTGCGGCGACCGACAGACGAGTGCGGATTCGGGAAGTCGAACGCCTGCAGGAACGGCTCCGGGAAGTTGCGGCGGACGGCGACGTACAGACTGCGGCGGCCATCCCCGTCGACCGGGCCCGACTCCTTCGGCCTGCCGCGGCCTTCCAGGAACAACGTCAGATGCACCGGCACGCTGCGTCCATACAGACGCTCATCCAGCCGCCCGGAGAGCGCGAGCAACTGGTCCCTCACAATCTCCCCCTCGAGACGATTCAGCGGCATCCGATGCAGCAGGAGGTTCAAAGGATCAACTTCGTCGGCCGGACCGGGCTTTACGTCGCTGCTCATCCGGTACGCGGACGACAGCAGGATCAGCCTGTGGATGTGCTTCAGCGACCAGTCGTGGGAGACGAGTTCGTTCGCCAGCCAGTCGAGCAACTCGGGATGCGACGGCGGTTGTCCCATGTGTCCGAAATCGTCCGAGCTCGGCACCAGCCCGCGGCCGAAGTAGTGCTGCCACAGCCGATTGACGATCACCCTTGCCAGCAGCGGCGTCTGCCGGGAATCGATCATTTGAGTGGCGAGATCGACGCGGCTTGTTGCTGGCGGAGGGTCGATGGTTGATGGCCGCTGGAAGACCTCCAGAAAACGGCGCGGAGCGGACTCGCCCGGCTTCTTCCAGTTGCCGCGGACGAACACGTATTCGTCCTCCGGCGTCCCTTCGGCCATCGCCGGGGCCGCTGCCGAGAGCGGGCGAATCTGCGACGCCAAGTCCTGCTGCCGGGCGACAAACGGGGCCGCCAGTTCCGTCAATCTGGCTTGAAAGAGACCAGCTTCCTGATTCGACGCCCCGGGATCGGCGATCAGTGCCGCGAGGCGATCAACTTCCGTCGCAGGGGTTTCTACCATGCGGGGGGCCTCGTCGGCCTGGACAACCTGCCGGACCTTCAGCGGCTCGTCGCCGCGAATGACGATCTCCAACTGTGCCCGATGCCCGATATACCGACCGGCGTCGTGTTCAATCCACCGCCACCCGTCGGCGGCCGGATGTTCCTTGATCAGCCCGCCATGCAGCGGCCCGTTGATGGTCGCATGCGAGTCGACCACCACATATGTATTGCAACCGCCGGAAATCAGCACGAACAGCTTCTTGCGGGTGATCTCGAACGTCGGCGTTCGTAACGTGTGGCCGGCGCGGCGCCAGCCGTCGAGGCGTCCCGGATCGTCGGATTCACCGGCCGCGAGTCCGATCCCGTTCCACAGCGGATCGCGTTCGACGGCCGCGACGGTCGCGATCTCCGCGATCGGACGCGCAGGATCGCCGGACAGCCTGACTTCCCCTGGCTGCACGACCCGCGTGCCGAACACGCCCCCTTCCGCGATCGGCACGGCCTCCGGCTGTGCATAATCGACGATCACCTCCGCCGACTCCGGGAGCCTCGCTCCCGATACCACCGGCGCACCATCCCCCGCTTGCGGTTTCGCCAGTTCCTCCAGTACCGGCCGCAGCGCCGCCGTTGCCTCGGATCGCAGCGCTTCAAGTCGCCGCGCGACATCCCGGTTGTGGTCCATCGTCTCGAACAGCGCCTGTCGATAGACCGAGCTCTGCAGGTAGCTCTGCAGCGAATAGAAATCCTGCTGCGTGATCGGATCAAACTTGTGGTCGTGGCAGCGCGCGCACGCGACGGTCAGCCCGAGGAACGTCTTGGAGTAGACGTCGATCATGTTGGCGAACCGCTCCGCCTCTTCCTGGCGGATATCGACCGGCGAATGCACCCACTCTCCAAAGAACCAGAAGCCGGTCGCGACGACGGATTCGTTGGCGCCGGTTTCAGGGTGGAATCGCGCCGGCCAGCGCGCGGAGGCGGATGCAACCGCCGCTGTCGGCAGCAGGTCGCCGGCGACATGTTCGACGACGAAGCGGTCGTACGGAACATCGTCGTTCAGTGCGCGAATGACGTAGTCGCGGTAGTGCCACGGGTTGGCGACGTCGTAATCGAACTCGTGCCCGCGCGACTCCGCGTAGCGGACGAGATCCAGCCAGTGCCGGCCCCAGCGTTCTCCGAAGTGCGGCGACGCCAGCAGTCTCTCGACCACGCCTGCATGCGCATCCGGGCTGGGATTGGCGACGAATCGCGCGACCTCCTGCGGAGTCGGCGGTAGTCCGATGACATCAAGAAATGTGCGGCGAATCCACGTGGCGCGGTCGGTCTCCGCAGCGGGATGCAGTCCGGCCGCTTCGAGTCGTGCGAGCAGAAACCGGTCGACCGGCGTCTGCGGCCACCCGGCATTCTCCACCGTCGGCGGCGATGGATGCTGCAGCGGCTGGAACGACCAATGCCGTGCACGGCTTTTGAGGTCGAACGGCGCGGCCGCTGCTGCGGCCGCAGCGCCGCCGGGCCAGGGAGCGCCCATCTTGACCCACTCTTCCAGGGTCGCGATTTCGGCATCGGCCAGCTTGCCGTCCGGCGGCATCTGATAGCCGTCGGCGCCGTAGTGCACGGCTTCGATCAGGCTGCCGGCCGCGATGTCGCCTGGAACGACGGCCGGTCCTGTATCGCCCCCTTTCAGCAGGTTCTCGCGTGAGTCGAGGACGAAGTTTCCTTCGCGCTCTTCGCTGTTGTGGCATTTCTGACAGCGTTCGGCCAGCAGGGGTCGGACGCGGTTCTCGAAAAACTCGAGTTGCTCAGGAGTAAACGGCGGTTCGTCG
>JAEUIG010000591.1 GCA_016795125.1 Planctomycetaceae bacterium
GGTCTGCAGATAGACCTGCAGCGGGACGGCGAACATTCCGGCGGCGACTCCCAGCAGCAGGAGCAACATCGCACTGATCCAGGCGGTTCTCTCCGGGGATAATCCCAGTTCCGGAGTGGCGGTCAGCAGCACGAGCGCGACGAACATTCCTCGGGTTGCACGGTGGACGAGCGCAAAACTGATGCGCCCCTTCGACGCAATCCCGGCGACGACGCAACCGACCGCAATCCCGACCGCCAGGGTGGTGAGCAGCAGGCTGGTCTGCAGGTCGTCCAGTTTGAGCTGCGCTTTGCCGAAGGTGTTGACCGCACTGGTCACTACGCCGCCGAGAAACCAGAACAGCGACGAGACGATCAGCACCCAGAAGACCGTCCGGTTCTCGCGCAGCAGCTGCCACATGCTGCGGTCGACGCCGAACGACGCGGCCGAGAATCTCAGACCGGGTTGGGCAACCGGCGTACGGCGAACAAGCAGCGCGGTCAGCGTGCCGGCGACCGCCAGCAGCATGCTGCCCGCGCTGACGACCCACAGGCCGATGTTCGCCGCTTGGAGATAATGCTTGGCCGCCCCGCACACGGCCGCGCCCAGGATGATCGCCAGGAATGTCGTCATCTGGATGATGCCGTTCGCCTGCGGCAAATCGTGTTCGGCAAACAGCTCCGGCAGGATGCCGTACTTCGACGGGCCGAAAAACGCGCTGTGCACCGCCATCAGGCCGAGGACGATCATCAACGAGACGATCAGCGTGTGCGAGTACATCGCCCCGCTGAGAAAGGCGCCGACTCCGGCCAGCATGATGCCGATTTCGGCGACCTTCGCCCCCACGACGATGGTCCGCTTGCTGACGCGGTCGGCCAGCCAGCCGGCGAAACCGGACAGCAACACGAAGGGAATCGCGAACACCGCCTGGGCCGTCGATTGATAGGGGTCGCCCTTCAAGGCGAAGTGCGTGGCGTAGTCGACGCCGATCAGCAGGACGAGCTGCTTGAAGACGTTGTCGTTGAAGGCGCCCAGGAACTGGGTGGCCGTCATGCCCCAGAAGGCCGGGTCGCGGAACAGCGTCGGTCGGATCGGCGGCGTGTCGTTCGTCTGCGAGGTCATGCGACGCACGTTAGCGGTTTGGCGAGAGTGTTGGCAGGCGTGGCGTGTTGGGGAAGAAATCATTTGTCATTGGTCATTTGTCAATAGTCATTTGTCATTGAGTGGTTGGCGCTTGTCGTGATGGCGCTGATCCGCAAAGACTGTTTTCAATGACAAATGACCAATGACAAATGATGATTGACCAATGACGGATCACATCCTGCCTGTGGCTGGCCCGTGCAGCATTCCGGCCGTACGATGCACGTCCCACCCGCATTTGAAGCGATCCACCCCATGAGCGACTCTGCTTTCGAACAACTCGCGTCCGTCAAGGCCTCCGGCGGCGGCGCGGCCGCGCTGGACCGGCTGGCCGAAACCCTGCTCGAGCAGCAGGACTACCACAAGCTGTTCGACGCCCGCATGCTGAAGCGAAAGTTCGAACTCGGCCTGCCGCTGTCGCGTCCCGCGTCGCTGCAGGACGTTCCCGAGGACCAGCGGAAAACGGTGGAGGAAGCATATGTCGCGGCGGCGCGCGAGGCGGGGGCGCTGTTCCTGAAACAGGGGGACATCCCGGCGGCGTGGATGTACCTGCAGGTCATCCGCGAGCCTGAGTCGGTGGCCGCGGCGATCGCCGCCCTGCCGGAGTCCGACGAGTACAGTCCGCAGCGCGAGCAGATCGTCCAGATCGCACTGTACCAGGGAGTGCATCCCGAGGCCGGGCTGAAGATGATGCTCCGCTCGCACGGGACGTGCAGCTCGATCACCTCGCTCGATCAGGTGCTGCACGGAATGTCGCCCGAGCAGCGGGACGCGTGCGCGAAGATCATGGTGCGGAACCTGTACCGCGACCTGCACGGATCAGTGCTGCGTCACGTGCAGCAGCGGGTGCCGACGATCGAGCCGGACGTCACGCTGCGGCAGCTCTTGGCCGGTCGCGACTGGCTGTTTGAGGAGGGGGGCTATCACATCGACACGTCGCACCTGAGTTCGGTCGTCCGCTTCGCACGGAACATCAATCCGCCGGCAGAGGAACTGGACATGGCGATCCAGTTGAGCGAATACGGGAAGCGGCTGGACAGCCGACTGCAGTACGGCAGCGAGCCGCCGTTCGACGATTACTACCCGGCGCACATCGCGTTCTTCAAGGCGCTGATCGACAAGGACCGCGATGCGTCGCTGCAGTTCTTCCGCGACAAGCTGGCGGCAGCGCCGGATGAGCAGGCGAAGGCGCTGCCGGCGTTCGTGCTGGTCGATCTGCTGATCCGCTGCGGGCGTTCGGACGAGGCGGTGTCGATTGCGGCCGGGCATCTGGCGCATCTGAACGACGACGCGTCGTTTTCGTTCGCCGATCTGTGCCGGCAGACCGGCCGGTTCGACCTGTTGCGGCAGGCTGCGGCCGAGCGGAACGACCTGGTCGGGTTCACTGCCGCCCTGCTTCAGGAGTAGCTGCAGAGATCCGAATCTCAACATCACGACCCTTTCGTGAGTCACTGTCGACTTGCACACCGTTGTCGAAGATGAGAACCACAAAGACACGAAGGGCACAAAGGGGACAACGGTAAGACCTCTTTGTGCCCTCTGTGTCTTTGTGGTTCAAACGTCGCATTTGATGAAATTCGAACCATGCGCCTGCAATGCCAGCGTCTCCTGTTCACGCTTGCGGTTTCGCCACTACTGTTTGCGGTTTTCTCGCCGCTTGCCGCCGCGCAGTCGCCGCCGAACGTCCTGTTCCTCGTCGCGGACGATCTCAACTGCGACCTGGGGTGCTACGGGCATCCGATCGTCAAGTCGCCGAACATCGATGCGCTGGCCGCACGCGGAGTTCGGTTTGAGCATGCCTATTGCCAGTTCCCGCTGTGCAGCCCGAGCCGCAGCTCGTTCCTCACCGGACGTCGGCCGAATGCCACCAAAGTGCTGACAAATCCGGGGCGTCGGAATCCCGGGGGGGAGTACGGCGGCTCGCCGCACCTGCGAGAAGCGATTCCGGACACGGTGACCATGCCGCAGCTGTTCAGGAACAACGGTTACTTCGTCGCGCGGATCGGCAAGCTGTATCACTACGGGGTGCCGGGACAGATCGGAACGGCCGGGCTGGACGATGCGCCGTCCTGGGAACTGACGGTCAATCCGGCCGGACGCGACAAGGCGGAAGAACATCGCGTGACCACGCAGACCCCCGGCCAGTACGGCGCAACGCTGAGCTGGCTCGCGACCGACGGAACGGACGAGGAGCACACCGACGGCCTGTCGGCCACAAGCGCCATCAGTTTCCTGGACGAGTTCGCGAAGGCGCCGGCCGATGAGCGGAAGCCGTTTTTTCTCGCCGTCGGCTTCTACCGGCCGCATACGCCGTACGTCGCACCACGGCACTGGTTCTCCATGTACCCGCCGGAATCGAACCGGCTCCCCGTACTCTCCGCAGACGACGTCGCGCGCACGCCTGCGCCCGCATACCTCAATGCCAAGGCCCACGAAGACAAAATGACCGACGAGGGACGCCGCGTGGCGATGCAGTCCTACTATGCGTCGATCAGCTACATGGATTCGCAGGTCGGCCGCGTGCTGGAGGCGCTCAACCGGAGGGGGTTTGCCGACAACACCGTCGTCGTGTTTACCAGCGATCACGGGTACCACATGTACGAACACGGGCTGTGGCAGAAGATGAGTCTGTTCGAAAACTCGGCCCGCGTGCCGCTGATTGTTTCCGCTCCGGGCGCAGCGGGAAATGGACAATCCACGCCCGCGCTCGCCGAACTGGTCGACATCTATCCAACGCTGGCGGAGGCCTGCGGGCTGGATGCGCCGGACTATCTCGACGGCGCGCCGTTAGGTCCGGTCCTCAGCGATCCGGCGGCCAGCGTGAAGGATG
>JAEUIG010000632.1 GCA_016795125.1 Planctomycetaceae bacterium
AGCCAGTGGCATCCACATGGCTCGGAGTGAAGTAGCAATCGAGCCGACACGCAGAAGTGGTCAGGCGTCGGACGAGACTTCGGGTTGCGGAGCCGGAGACTGTTCGCCGGCGCGCTGGATCGCTTCGTACACCTCGCTGCGATGAATCGGCACATCGCGCGGCGCTTCGATCCCCAGCCGCACCTTGTCTCCGCGGATTTCCACCACCGTGATGACGATCCGGTCGTCAATCACAATGCTCTCGTTTTTCTTGCGTGAGAGGACCAACATCGATACACTCCGCACCCGGTCCGCTGTACGAAACTGGCAGTGCATTGCCGGGGTGATCC
Source organism: Planctomycetaceae bacterium (assembly GCA_016795125.1). Taxonomy (GTDB): domain Bacteria; phylum Planctomycetota; class Planctomycetia; order Planctomycetales; family Planctomycetaceae; genus JAEUIG01. The sequence continues at coordinate 330 of JAEUIG010000632.1, forward strand.
CGCGGGGCACTTCGTTGTGCGCGCCGCGCGACAGCGGCCGAGGCTTTCGGCACGAGAAATTCTAGGTGTGCCGCGCGCCACCGTCAACAGCGTGGGGAATCCGCGCAGCCTGCGTAACCCACCACTCGCTTGTGAATTGACGCAAGTCATTTTCTTGTATTGGCTTGTGGATTTGTGTCGATCGCCGGGCAGCCAAGCTCACTCCCTGCGTAATCGATCGGACACATTTTCCCGCAGCGAGAATCGGGGAGTCTCCGCACGGTTGGCTATGAGGCCGCGCCTGCGGACGCGTGGACTTCCCGCTGCGTGGCGAATTCCATGATCCGCTGCTCGCTGAACTCCCCTCGTGCGAGTTCGCCGGTAACGCGTCCTTCGCACAACACGAGAATCCGATCGCAGAGCGTGACCAGTTCCGGCAATTCGCTGGACGTCACGATGATGCCCATCCCGCGGCGGCACAGCGCGTCGATGATCGTGTACAGCTCGGCCTTGGCCCCGACATCAATGCCGCGCGTCGGGTCGTCAAGCAGCAGCACGCGCGGCTGCGTGCGGAGCCAGCGTGCAATGATGCACTTCTGCTGATTGCCGCCGGACAGACTCGTGATCGCCGCTTCGGTTCCCGCGGTGCGGATCGACAGCTGTTCCACCGATTCCCGCGCCAGCCGGCGTTCCCTGCTGTCCTGGATCAGGCCGCCGCGCAGTGCGTCGCGCAGCGTGCAGAGCGTGATGTTCTCGCGGACCGTCATGCGGGAGAACAGGCCTAGCCGCTTGCGGTCCTCGCTGACCATTGCCATGCCGGCCGCCTTTGCCTCCGCAGGGTGCGTGAACGCGACCGGCCGGCCATCAAGCAGAATACGTCCCTGCGGCGGGGGCGAAGCGGCGCCGAACAGGCACTCCAGCAGTTCGGTGCGGCCGGCCCCCATCAGCCCCGCGATGCCCAGGACTTCGCCGCGACGCAGCTGGAACGACACGTTTTCGAGCCGCCACCGGCGGGCGTGACCCGGCCAGGGGAGTGACAGGTCCTCGACATCGAGCAGTGCGTCTCCGGGGCAGCGGCCGTCTTCGAGGCGAACGGATTCGATTTCGCGGCCGACCATCAGGTGCGTAATCTCTCGGCGGCTGGTCTGTTCGCGGTCGAGCGTGCGGACGAGGCTGCCGTCGCGGAGTACGGTGATGCGGTCGGCCAGCCGGAAGATTTCGTCCATCTTGTGCGAGATATACAGGATCGTCACCCCCTGCTGGCGAAGTCGGCCGATCACGCGGAACAGCCGGTCCGCTTCCTGATCTGTCAGCGCCGACGTCGGCTCATCCATGATGAGGATGTCAGAGCGCAGCGAGAGCGCCTTGGCGATTTCGACAAGCTGCTGATCGCCGACACGGAGTTCGCGGACGAGGCGAGAGGGGCGGATGTCGGTCTCAAGCTGGGCGAAGAGTTCGGCCGTGGCCTGCTCCATGCCGCGGTCGTCGAGCAACCAGCCTGCGCGGCGGACTTCGCGGCCGAGAAAGATGTTCGCGGCGACCGACAGGCTGCCGACGAGATTGAGTTCCTGGTGAATGATGCTGACGCCGGCCGCTGCGGCGTCGCGCGTGCCGGCAAAGCGAACGGAGCGGCCGGCGATCTGCAACTCACCGTCGTACTCGGTGATCACGCCGGCGAGAATCTTCATCAGCGTGCTCTTGCCGGCGCCGTTCTCGCCGCAGATCGCATGCAGCTCGCCGCGGGCGACCGAGAGCGAAACGTCCTGCAGCGCCGTGACGCCCGGGAAGCGCTTGGTGATGGAGCGAACGGCGATGTGGGAGAGGGTCGAGGGTCTAGGGTCGAGGGTCAAGGGGCGTTGATAGTTAATGGTTGATCGACATGCGACTGGTCCCGATCCCTGGACCCTAGACTCTAGACCCTCGGCCCTTCACCCGTTCCGCGATCGCTCGCGCGCCCAGGATGACCAGCGTTCCACCCGCGACGAGCAGGCCGTTGCGGAGTTTGGCTTCGCTGGAGGTGACGGACGTCATAACGCCGGCGAGCACGCTGATGATCGCCACGTTCAGCAGGCCGAGCAGGCCGGGGAAGTACGGCTTGCGCACGCCGCCGGTGCTGCGAAGCTGGTTGACCGCGACTGCCAGCACGACCAGCATTCCGACCACAAGTCCTTCAAACAGGTCGGGCTGACTGCGAAACAGCTTGGCGACGGAATCGATGATGACTCGCAGGAACAGCGTGCCGAGGATGACGCCCGCGACGGTGCCGATGCCGCCGGTCAGGCTGCACCCGCCGACGACCGCCGCCGCGATCGCATTCAGTTCGTAGCCCATGCCGTCGGTGGCGGGGCTGGTCGTCCCGATGTAGCAGGCATACAGCACGCCGGCGAGCGCGGCCGTCATGCTGCTGAGGCAATAGGCCAGCCATTTCAGGCGATCCGTGCGAATGCCGCTGAGCCGCGCCGCTTCTTCATTGCCGCCCATGGCGTACAGATGGCGGCCGACGATCGTCTTGCTCAGCAGGACCCACAGCGCGCCGCTGAGCACCAGCCACAGCACGCAGGACACCCACCAGCTCTCGCGGCTGACGGACGTGAGCAGTTCGTCGTTGATCGTGATCGTCGACTGCCGCTGCCCGTACTGCAGCACGGTGATGTCCTGGATCAGCAGTCGCGCGAGGCTGCGCAGGCCGACCAGCGACGCGAGCGTCGCGACGAACGGCGGCAGCTCGATGACGGTAATCAGCCACGTATGAAAGCTGCCGACGAGGAAGGCGATCGCCAGCGTGATCAGCAGCGCCACGGCGGGAATCCACAGCGCGAGTTCATCGGTTTGCGGGAAGTGGAGATTCGCGTCCGACGCCCAGCGGGTTCCGGGGTCATCCGGCGCGAGCGTGATCAGCAGGCCGAAAAAGATCGTGCCGCTGAAGGCGATGATCGACCCGGCAGAAAGATCAATCCCGCCGGCGATGATCACCACGGCCGCGCCGAGGGCGAAGATGCCGAGCATCGCCGCTTCGCGAAAAATGATCCGCGCGGTTTCGGCCCGTCCTGCCGCGGAATGGTAGGTCTCGCTGAGCGTCGCGGTGATCGCGACGACGACCAGCACGGCGACCGCGAGTCCCAGTTCGTTGCGATGCTTGCGAAAGAATTCGGACACGGGCGCAGCGGATGAGTCTCGCGATTCAGCAGGGACGTACTCGACAATCTGTGCCGGGATTCGTGAGCGTCTCAGGCGTTCGAATCGCCAGATTCACCGCGGAGTGCACGGAGGACACGGAGAAAATGTGTCGCCGTAAGCCTGCTTTTCTCCGTGTCCTCCGTGCCTCCGTGTTAAATCCTTCTTCTTCAACGGCAGGCCGGTTCGGACGGCAAATTCACCCGTCAGAACACTATGAACTGCTGAGCCCGCGTTCTTTCAGCCAGTCCAGGAACTCGGAGTGCCTGAAGAACTTTGTATTGGGATCGAACATTTCCGGGTTGATCGGCGATGCCTGCTCCGGTGTCACCGACCCGTTGTCCGGCACGACCACCCGCAGCTCGGTCGAGTAGATGTCGCCGGTTCCTTCCTGTGCATAGTTCGGATACATGGCCGAGATGACGGGCTTGTCGTCCTGAACGAGGGCCAGCAGCAGTTTCACGCCGTCGTAACCCATCTGGAACGGGTTCTGGACGACCATCACGTCGACGTTGCCTTCCCCCATTTCACGAATGCTGGCCTCGGCGGCGTCGAAGCAGAGGACTTTCTGGTTGGCGCGAATCTCGCGGTCGCGGACGACCGAGACGATCTGCGGGGTGTTGTAGGCCCAGATGCCGACGAGCATGTTGCACTCGGAATGCTGGTCGAGTGTGGCTTCGACGTTCGACCGTGCCTTGGCGCGGTCGCCGCCGTCATCGAGTCGGCTGATCTCGGTGAATCCAGCGCCGGCCCCTTCAACAAACCCGGCCATGCGTTCCTTCGCATTCGCCGCGCCCACGTTGCCGACAAAGAACGCGAAGTTCGCCCCGTCCGGCGACAGCGCCCGCGCTGCACGGCCCAGTTCGCGGCCGCCGATGATGTTGTCGGTACCGAGGTAGGCGAAGCGGGCGTCGCGGTACTTCTCGCGAGAGACGTCGCCGTCGATCGTGACGACCTTGACGCCCTTCGTCTGCAGCTTCCGCATCTCTTCGATGAGATTGCGATTCTCCGGCCCGAACACCGAGATGCCGACGGCGACGATGTCCGGCGCCAGCGAATACTGCTTCAGCATGTCGATCTGCTTCTTGTCCGTAAAATCGCCACGCTGAAAGTCGACGACGAACCCGGCCTCTTTCAGCTTGAGATCCCGTTCGGCTGCTTTCGCGCCGGCCTCGCAGGTATCCCAAAATGGATCGGGTCCGTTCGTGAGGATCACGATCCGCTTCGTGCCGGTGCTGGCGGCGGGTGCGCCTCCGGACGCGGGGGTTTCGCCGCCCGCGGGCGGCGCGGCCGGCTTGCCGCAGCCCGGCAGGGCGGCGAGCAGCGCGAGGCCGAAATACACAGCGAGAACGCGAACGCGTTGGCGAGCGAACATCGGGAGCAGCTACCTGAAATCGCGGAGAATTCGGAAGCGGCTAGCCTACGCCCGACGCGCGAGTGAAGTCAACCGGCGGAAGGATGGAAGGAATTCTGACACAAAGACACGAAGTCACAGAGACGCACAGAGGAAGATAAGAAGTGAACCAGCACCTGTTCTCTTTGCGCGTCGCTCCGGCGGGGGAGAATCGATTGACACAATGGCTGAACATCACAAAGACGCACGGAGGAACAAGACCAAGTCACTTGCTTCTCTGTGCGTCTTCGTGTCTCTGTGGCTTTGTGTCGAAATCTATTTCTGCCAAGGCGTCTTGATGCCGGCTTTGTCGGCACTGGCCTGGAGGACGGCCGCGTGCTCGCGGTGCAGCGGGATGCCGCTCTTGCAGAAATCCTCCGCGCGCTCCCATTCCAGCTCACCGGGAAACCGGACCTGATCGAAGCCCTCGGCAGGCGGCAACGCGCGGATGCCGGCCATCGTGCTGTCGAGTTCCTTGTAGAACCGGTCCTCGTCGCCGAACTGCTTGAGGTCGATGACGTAAAAGAAGTGCTCGGAGTGCTCTTCCGCCGGGCGACCGGTTTTGTGCAGCGGCAGCTTGCCGCCGACCAGCGGACCGGCAAGGACCGAGGACAGGAACGCCAGTCCGAACCCGCGCGCCCCGGCGCAGGGCATGAGAGTCTTCGCGGCTTTGGCCTCGTTCGTCGGCCGGCCCTCGGCATCGAGCGCGAAGCCGTCCGGCAGCGGCAGTCCGTAGAGCTGGAAGCTTTCGACTTTTCCCCAGGACGTGGCCGCACAGGCCATATCCAGAACGAACGGCGCGCCGGTGCGCGACGGCACGCCCCAGGAGAAGGCGTTGTTGGCGACGGCCGGTCCGCGGCTGCCGAACGCGGCGACCGTGGGACCGGCGGTGCTCGTCGTGCTGTAACCGATCATCCCTTCCGCAACGGCCATCAACGTGTAGACGGAAGCGGCGCCGTAATGCTGGCTGTTCCTGACTGCGACGGTTCCCGTGCCGACTTCGCGCGCCTTCTTGATGGCGAGCTGCATCCCTTTTGTCGCAGCCACGTGACCGATGGCGCGGCCGCCATCGAGCACGCCGATCGCGGCGGTCTCGTGGACCGTCAGCACGGCGGCGCGCGGGTCGAGGTCGCCGGTGTCGATCGAGTTCAGGTAGCGCGGCAGCGCCCGCGTGCCGTGCGACTGGATGCCGCGAATGTCGGCTTCAACGAGCCGGTCCGCTGCGACCTCGGCGTCGAAC
>JAEUIG010000650.1 GCA_016795125.1 Planctomycetaceae bacterium
GACAGCCGCCGCGTCACGGCCTCGATGCTGGAGGGATTCGTTCCCTGCAGGTAGCCGGGGATTTCGGCGACGAGCGAGACCATTTCGATTCCGGCCGCCGGCGCCTGCGTCATCAGGTAGGTGGTGAACGATCCGGGGCCCTGGTACCCCGTGCGGCCGACGGCGTACTGCCGCATCTCGGCCAGCAGTTCGGCCGTCGAGCAGGTGACATACACGCGCGGCTCGCGGGTGTGCGGCACCGTGCCGCCGAAGGAACCGACAAAGATGATCCGCCGCACATTCGCCTGCCGCACCAGGTTCAGGAGGCAGTCCCGGAAGCCGCGCCACTGCATGTGCGGCTCGCGACCCAGGAACAGCACCAGGTTCGACGGCTCGTGGACGTAAAACCGATTCGTCGGCATCTCGATCGACTTCACCAGGCCGTCCTTGATCTGGATGTGCGGCCGGAACAGCGAAGCGATCTCCATCGATCCCGGAAAGTTGTAGATGTAGAACGGTTCCGGATCGATCTCGGCAAACTGCCGCGCCTTCAGCAGTTCCACGAGACGCTTCGCCGTTCCCGTCGAAACGTCGCCGCCGTCCATCCACCCGCTGAACGCCAGCACCAGCGTGGCGTCCTTCAGGGTGGGCAGGGAGTCGATACGCAGTGGGTCGTTCAGTTCGTTCATGCAGCGAATTCTACGGGGGAGGGCCAGACGGCTCAATCACTCGACTTCCGACTGTGACGGGGATGAATTCACAGCATCGGAAGCGTTGATGGGCAACTGACCGAGTTCGCTCAACCGCTGGCGATATTGCAGCAGCAACCTGCTGCCCCGATCAGCAAAGCAGAGCCACAGTCCCAGGATCAAGCCGTGCGCCGCCATGAACGTGCAAATGCCGCCGACGAAACCCGACATCGCGCCGATTTGAAATGAAATCCGTTCGCCGGGGTCTTCATACAGGGGCAGATCACCCGTTTGCAGCGTGTGTACGACAACTCCCACGCCACCGCATCCGAGCAGAGAGACGACGAACGCGAATACTCCCAGCGATCGACGCCAGCGCAGCGTTCGTCGAACCTTGTCGAGATACTCCTCATCGGAAACCTGCCACGGCCACTTCATGGCGTGCCTGATCCCTCTGCCCCTCGCGCTCACATCGTCCGCCCGCCATCCACGATCAGGCACTGCCCGGTCGTCAGCGTCGTGCCGATCGCCAGGTAGCACACCGTGTCGGCGATGTCTTCCGGCTGGGCGGCGCGGGGAATGGGGTATTCGGCGACCATCGACTCGATCTTTTCGTCGCTCATCCACTTGCGGAGCCAGCGGGTGTCGATCGGCCCGGGACAGACAGCGTTGACACGAATCTCCGGCGCGAGCGCCCGTGCCAGCGACTTCGTCATCGTGTTGAGGCCCCCCTTGCTCGCACAGTAGGCAATGCTGGACCCCCACCCGACGAACCCGGCCACCGAACTCACGTTGACCACAGCCGCCTGCGGCGACTTCTTCAGCAGCGGCACGCAGGCCCGCGTCACGAAGAACGGACCCTTCAGGTTCACGTCCAGGATGCGGTCCCACTTTTCTTCGGTCAGTTCTTCGAGGTGTTTGTGCTCGATGAAGAACGTGGTGGCCGCATTGTTGATGAGGATGTCCAGCCGCCCGAACGTCCGCTCGATCTCCGCCGCCATGCCGCGGACCCCCGCATCGTCCGACACGTCGCACTTCAGCAGCAGGCCGCGCACTCCCGTCCCCTGCACGAGCGCCAGCGTTTCCTTTGCCTCCTCCTCGCTCCGCGAATAATTGACCGCCACGTCATAGCCCGCTTCCGCCAGCCGGATCGCCACGGCCCGCCCTACGCCCGTCGCGGCGCCCGTCACCAATGCGGCGGGTCGATCAATCGCTGAGTCCATCGTGTCGAATTCCTGTGAGGGCCGTTGCGGGCCTTGAAACCAATTACAGGAGGGAACAGAGAGAACGGAGGATGAGGAAAGGGCGCCGCAATTCCCACTCATCGCGCGAGCGGCAGCGCACACGCCAGTTGTGCACTCCGCCTGCAGGTGCGCCCGGCTGACCGCAGCGCCTCACTCGGCTGTGTCCTGATCCGCCAACTGATCTGCCAGCTGCTCCGGCAGCAAACGATCGACGACAGCGTACTCCCCACGACACCACCGCAACAAGTCGATCTGCTTGCACCGCACGCTGCAGAACGGAAACACCGGCGACTCCGTGATCGACGACGGCGCCAGCTCACGATCGCAGATCGGACACGTCGGAGCACGGACCATCACGACACCGGATCTTGCACGAAGGAAGGCAAAAACAAACAGGAGGGAACAGAGGAAACGGAGAAATTGATCCGTAGCGTAGAGAAATTGCACTGCGTCGGCGGTCGGAGAATAAAGTCTTCGGGCGTACTTCTCTCCGTTTCCTCTGTTCCCTCCTGTTCTTTCTTTCTGCAAAGTCAATCGGCCTTCGACTTGCTCGACTTCGACTCCGACCCCTTGCTCTCGGAACTCTTCGATTCGCTCTTCGCCGGCTCCGAGGCCTTCTTGTCGGCGTCGGCCGCCTTCTTGTACGAATCGCTGCGGTAGTCGGTCAGGTAGAACCCCGATCCCTTGAACAGGATTGCGGCTCCCGGCCCGATCATCCGTTGCGCGCCGGCCTTCTTGCACTCGGGGCACTTCTTCAGCGGCTCAGCCTTGATCGACTGAAACGCTTCCCAGGTGTGCCCGCACTTCTTGCACTGGTAGTCGTAGGTCGGCATGCGAAAGGATTCTGGAGTCGGGATTCAGGATTCACGGACAGCGTTTAGCGGAGAGCCGCAGGCGACCGCGCCGTCGTCATTGTGCCGCTTGCGAAACAATCACCTTGCTCGGACGCACCACCCGGTCGTGCAGCTTGTAACCGCGCTCCAGTTCCTGCAGCACGGTCAGCGGCGGATGCTCCGCCGACGGCATCTGCGTCAGCGCTTCATGGAGATGCGGGTCGAACGCCTCTCCGGCCGACGGGATCGGCATCACGCCGTACTTCGCCAGCGTCTGTTCGACCTGTTGCAGCACGAGGTCGATCCCGTGCACCAGGTTCGCCGCTTCAGCGACAGGGCGTGCCGCATCGACGCCCCGCCGCAGGTTATCGAGCGCCGGCAGGAGGTCGCGGACGATCGGGATGACGGCGAATTTGCGATCTTCGTCCGCCTCGCGCTGGGCACGCTTGCGGTAGTTGTCAAACTCCGCCTGCGACCGCAGGAAACGCTCGTAGTTCGCGTCCCGTTCGGACAGCGCCGCCTCGAGCTGCTCCTTGAGCGAAGCAGCAGCGGCGGTCCCTTCAGGGCCGTTCGCACTCTCGTCAGGATTCAGATGTTCCGCCTGCATGGTTCATTCTACTCGTCAGCGTGCCGCTCGTCGCTCGCGCCTGGTGAAGTGCCACAACCGGCAACCCTGTCAAATCGTCTGCTTTCCCAGGAACATTCCGGTCAGTGCACATTGCATACCGGGTTTGCGTTACTCTTCGTGGTCGCCGGTAATCAGGTCCTTCAGCTTCTCCAGCCAGGATTTGCGGTGCGAGTGCACGTCCGCCTCCTCCAGTTCCGCCAGCTTCCGCAGGGCCTGTTCGTGCTCCTCGTCCAGCTTCTTCGGGACCACGAGCTGAACCTCGACATGCATATCCCCCGCACGTCCGCCGCGCGGGTCCGGCATCCCCTTCCCCCTCAGCCGGAACACCTCTCCGGGCTGGGTTCCGGCGGGAATGTCCAGCGGCTCTGATCCGCGCAGCAGCGGCACTTCAATGTTCGCTCCCAGCGCGGCCTGTGTGTAGGTGATCGGGATGCGGCACATGAGCTGCGTCCCCTCCCGCTGAAACAGGGCGTGTTCCTTCACCCGGATGTCGACGTACAGGTCGCCGCGCGGACCGCCCTGGCGGCCGGACTCGCCTTCCCCGCGAATGCACAGCTGCATGCCGTTGTCGATGCCGGCCGGCACCTTGACCTGCAGCGTCACCTCCTCGCTCTCCAGGCCCGATCCGAAGCACGTATTGCACTTGTGCCGGACGATCTGCCCCGCCCCCCGGCAGGCCGGGCAAGTCGTCTGCATTCGGAAAAAGCCCTGCGCCTGCACCACCTGACCGTGCCCGCCGCAATAGTTGCAGGTCTCCGGCGTGGTCCCCGGTTCACTGCCGTTGCCGCCGCACTTCTGACACGTCTTCTTCCGCTTGAACGTCACGTCCCGCTCAACGCCGGTCGCCGCCGCGGCCAGGTCGATCGTGATCGCCGACTGCACGTGCGCGCCCTGCTGCGGGCCCCCGCGTTTGCGGTTGCGCGTCCCGCCGAAGCCGAACCCCTCAAACAGGTCCCCGAAGACGCTGAAGATCTCATCGACGTCCTGAAACTGCGCCCCGCCCCGCCCCGCCGCGCCTTTTACCCCCTGGTGGCCGAACCGGTCGTACCGCGAGCGTTTCTCGTCATCGCTCAGAACCTCGTACGCCTCGGCCGCCTCTTTGAACTTTTCAACGGCCTCCGGATTGTCCTTGTTGCGATCCGGGTGGTACTGGATCGCCAGCTTCTTGTACGACTTCTTAATTTCGTCGCCGCTCGCCGACCGCGCGACGCTGAGAACTTCGTAATAGTCGCGCTGGATGGATGCCATGACGGGAGGATTCAGGATTCAGAAGCCTCGTTCCCGAATTTCATTCGGGAACGCACTGCCACGAAGCTCTGCTTCGCGTGAGTTGGTCGACACTCGTTCAACGCCAATCAGTAATCACGTCAATCAAGCCCTTCTGCCCGGCGTAGTTCCGTGCACTCGAATGCCGCCAATGCAGAGGATCATCGACGTAGCCTCGGTTCAGTGGATTGTTATGCATGTACTCCAGCTTCTGCCACATCGCCTCGTCCGTCCGCAACTGCTGTGGATGAGAACCCTCCTGCCACACTTGATGCTGCGACTTCGTCTTGTGCTTCAGCTTGAAGAACTCGAATTGTCTCAGCAGCAGGTCGGCATGTTGTTCCTGAAGTGTGCGGATGATTTCGTGTGCCGTAAATCCCTTGAACGCCTGCATCGCTTTCGCCAACTGCGGAGCGGACGCGATCAAATGCAGGTGGTTTTCGAGTATCACGTATCCGAGCAGCTTGAATTCCTTCTCTCGCTGAAGATGCTTCCAGGAGTCGTAGATGATCTGAAATGTCTCAGCCCGGGTGAAGACCGGTTGCCACGCGACGATGGTGCAGGTCATGAAGCACGGATACTCGCTCTCGGCTTTGCACAACCGGTATCGCGTGCGAGTCATGTTCGCCGCCTCGATTGATGCGAAGCAGAGCTTCGCGGCAGTGCGTTCCCGAACAGAGTTCGGGAACGAGGTT
>JAEUIG010000664.1 GCA_016795125.1 Planctomycetaceae bacterium
ATGGCAATCGCAACCTCGTGTTCGGCCTGGTCCTGCCGCCTCCCGGTTACAACCTCGATGAACTCATGGACCTGGGTGTGACGGTCGAGACGGAACTCGCGCCGTACTGGGACATCGATCCGGAGAGTCCGGAGGCGAAAGCCCTGCCGTTCCCGGTCATCGACGACTTTTTCTTCGTCGCCCGTGGCCGCCAGGTGTTTCTCGGCATCCGGGCGTACGACCCGACGCGCGCGGGCGAACTGGTGCCGCTCGTGATGAAGGTCCGCGAAAAGCTGCCCGGCACTTTCGTCGTCGCGTTCCAGTCGAGCCTGTTCGAGCAGTCGCTGGAAGGCGGCCGTACCATCGACATCGAAATCACCGGCCCGGAACTCCCACAGATCGTCGCGCTGGGCGGACAGGTCATTGGCCAGGTCGGGCCGACGCTCGAACCCGATCCCCAGTTGCAGATGGCCGTTCAGGCCCGGCCGATTCCCAGTCTCGACCTGTCGAGTCCCGAGTTACACATCTCTCCGAAACTCGTACAGTCGGCCGAGATGGGCATCAGCAGCGCCGAACTGGGCTATACGGCGAATGCACTGATCGATGGCGCCTACGCGGGCGACTACTACCTCGGGGGCGACAAGATCGATCTGACGATTCGCGGCATCGACTCGTATGCCCAGCGGACGCAGGACATCAGCAACCTGCCTGTCGCCACTCCGTGGGGGCAACTGGTGCCGCTCGGCGCGCTCGCGAACGTGAAAATCAGCAGCGGACCGGAGCAGATCAACCACCGCGAACGGGTGCGGGCCATCACGATCGAAGTCTCCCCGCCTCCGGCCATGGCGCTGGAAACGGCGCTCGACGCCATTAACGAGAAGATCATCCAGCCGCTGCAGGACAGTGGGCAACTGGAGGGGGGCTATCGCATCACGCTGGCCGGGACGGCCGACAAGCTCACCAGCATGCGCGAGGTGTTCGTCGGGAAATGGACCGGCTGGAACCGGGAATCCCTGCTGAGCGTGGGAACCAGCCAGGTGTTCCTGGTGGTGATCATCACCTACCTGCTGATGGCGGCGCTATTCGAGTCGTGGGTGTATCCGTTTGTGATCATTCTCAGCGTGCCGCTGGGGGCCGTCGGCGGCGTGCTCGGGCTGAACCTGTTGAACCTGTACCTGGTCGCACTGGGGCAGCCCCCGCAGATGCTCGACGTGCTCACGATGCTCGGCTTCGTCATTCTCGTCGGGACCGTGGTGAACAACCCGATTCTGATTGTCCACCAGTCGCTGAATCACATGCGCGACGACGGTATGTCGCAACGCGAGGCGATCCTCGAATCCGTTCGGACGCGCATCAAGCCGATCTTCATGTCGACCATCACGGCGGTGCTGGGCCTGATCCCGCTGGTGTTGTTTCCGGGAGCCGGCAGCGAACTGTATCGCGGCCTGGGCGCGGTGTTCCTGGGCGGCCTGCTGGTCTCGACGATTTTCACGCTCATCCTGGTGCCGACGCTGTTCAGCCTCACGATGGACGTGAAGGAACGCACCTGGGACCGGCTCATGGGCAGCTCAACGGCTGCGGCGGCCGTCACTTCTCAACACTCCCCGGCGCCGCTGGAACGCCCGGCGCACGAACCGCGGCCGAGCGTCACTCACGAGCGTGAGCCGGCGACGACCGAGACCGTCAGGGTCTGACCCCGGAGTGAGTCGCTGCCGGCGGCTGGCAGCAGGAGCCGTTGCCGCGTCAAGCCAGTCCGTCTGAGCGGACCTTGCCGACGATGCCGTCGGGCGACCTTCGACGTGGTGGAAAATCGCCGCCGCCGCCGAACTATTGGCCGCATCTTGCTGAACGCGAGTCGAAATCTACGCTCGACCGGGGTGATGCTGCGCAATCTGCGGGAACTTTTCCACCGACGCAAAGTGCTCGTTAATGACTGATAATGCTCGAATATGATTGACATTGAGTGAGCGATCCTGCAGAATTGCACCATCCAGGAGGGATCGTTGTCGATGAGGTATTGGTATGCTGGTGGATCAGCGACGCGGAAACATCCTGAAAACTCTGGAAAGTCAGGGTTTTGCCTCACTCCAGGAGCTTGTGGACCAGCTGGGAGCGAGCGAATCCACGCTCCGGAGGGATTTGGAACATCTTGACAGAATTGGACAAATTCGACGAACACGCGGAGGAGCGGCTTTCGTCGGGGAGTCATTGACCACCTTTGACGACCGACGAGGCCGGGCGGTTGGTGAAAAACAGGCGATCGGGCGCAAAGCGGCAGAACTGGTGGAACCGGGTGAAACGGTATTCCTGGACGGTGGCACGACCACTTTGGAGGTGGCGCGGCACCTGGCGGGAAAGTCACTGCAAGTGGTCACCAACTCACTGCCGATCGTCAATCTGCTGGTGGGCGCGCCGGACATCGAACTGCTGTTTGTGGGAGGTTACCTGTATCCGAAGACCGGAGTCGCGCTCGGCAGCCTGACCGTCGCCGCCGTTCGACAAGTGCACGCTCGACGGCTGTTCATGAGCACGGGGGGAATCACCGCCGGGGGCCTGTTCAACAGCAACTCCCTGCTGGTCGAATCCGAACGGCAGATGATGGAATCCGCCGACGAGGTGATCGTCGTCGCCGACAGCAGCAAGCTCGGGCACTCGGAACTCGCCCAGGTCTGCCCGTTGTCGCGGGTCCACAAGCTGGTCACCGATACAGGAATTACGGATGAGTGGCGAGCGACGATGCTGGCCAATGGCGTGGAAGTAATTACGGCGTGAGGCGAAATCGGAGAGTTGACAGCGAACTACCGAATGGCGGAATGACCAAAGGTCAAATGCCCATTCGTCCCGTGCCGATGACCGACAACCGATAACCGACAACCCTGAGCATGTCCGCCCTCGCAACTGGTTCACTGAATCGCGCCGACGTGGAACGCGTCGTCCGGGAAGTGCTGCGCCGCCAGCACGGCGGGCCGGTGGCGCCGGCCCGGCAGCCGAACCCGCTGGTCGTCAATATCTCCGCCCGGCACTGCCACCTGACGCAGGGGCACGTGGAAATCCTGTTCGGCAAGGGTCGCACCCTCACGCCGACGAAGTGGCTCTACCAGGAGGGATATTTCGCCGCCGAAGAGACCGTGGCCATCGTTGGACCGCGCCGGCGCATGCTGCCGGAAGTCCGCGTGCTCGGCCCCTGTCGCGGCGACTCGCAGGTCGAGCTGGCCTTCACCGACTCCATCTCGCTTGGCCTCGACATCCCGGTGCGGATCAGCGGCGACATTCAGGGAACGCCGGGCTGCCTCCTGGTCGGCCCGGCCGGCAGCCTGGAGCTGAAGCAGGGTGTGATCCGCGCGATGCGGCTCGTCCACATGTCGCCGGCGGACCTCGCCTATTGGGGCGTCAAGAGCGGGGATGCGATGCAACTGCGGATTGAATCCGCCGGCTGTACGACCGTCCTCGAAAACGTTCTCGTCCGCGGCGGCGACGACAAGATCAAGCTGGAAGTGCACCTGGACACCGACGAAGGCAACGCGATCAATCTGCCCGCTGCGACAAAGGTAGAACTGAAGAAAGCCGAGAAGTGCGGCTGTAAACACTGACGACGGGTTTATGGTTGTTCGTTGATGGTTTATCGACTCTGGCCTCCGGAGGCAGTCGATGTTCAACTTCGAGAAACTCGATGCGTGGCAACTGGCGGTCAAATACGCCGCCCGCATTTACAAAGCAACGATTGCCATCCCCACCGACGAACGATTTGGATTGACGAGTCAACTGCGGAGGGCAGCGGTATCCATCTCCGCAAACCTCGCGGAAGGAAGTGGTCGCGGAACGCAGAAAGACTTCATTCGATTTATCGAGATCGCGTTCGGATCACTGATGGAGACTGTGTCGCACATTGCGATAGCACGACAGGAGCATTACGTCACGGCAGAGGTTCACAAAGAGCTGTACTCTCAGGCGGAACGCCTGGGAAAAGTGTTGAGCGGCTTGCGACGGAGCTTGGAATAGCGTCGATCAACCATCAACCTTAAACCATCAACCCTTTTTCTGGAGCACACAGAAATGGCAAAGTCACTGGAAGCATTGGGCATGATCGAGACCAAGGGTCTCATCACGCTGATTGAAGCGGCCGACTCGGCGCTGAAAGCGGCGAACGTGCAGATGATCGGCTGGGAGAAGATCGGCAGCGGGCTGGTCACGGTGTTCCTGGTCGGCGACGTCGCGGCGGTGAAGGCGGCGGTGGACGCGGGCGCCAGCGCGGCCGGCAAGGTCGGCGAAGTCGTCAGCGTGCAGGTCATTCCGCGTCCGCACGAAGACCTCGGCACCCTGATGCCGAAGCCGAAGGGCGCGAACGCGAAGAGCAGCGTCGGTTAAGTCGCATTGCGACACCGCAAGCGAGCGACGGACGACAACTCACACTTTCCTCCACATAGACAAAGCCATGAACGACGCCATTGGACTGATTGAAACCAAGGGATTGATCGCCCAGATCGAAGCCGCCGACGCGATGCTGAAGGCGGCGAATGTCACGCTCGTCAAGCAGGTGCAGATCGGCGGCGCCTTCGTGACGACCATCATCAAGGGAGACGTTGGCTCGGTCCGGGCCGCCGTCGACGCCGGATCCGCCGCCGCGAGCAAGGTCGGCGAACTGGTCAGTGCCCACGTGATTCCGCGCCCGACGAGCGGATTGATGGAGAATTTCTAGTCCGCACAGCTGTGCGGACAGGAACGGAGCACGCGCCATGAAGGTATTGGTAGCCAATCTCGGCTCGACCAGCTTCAAGTATCGGCTGTTCGATATGGAGACCGAGGCGCAACTGGCGCGCGGGGGGATTGAGCGCATCGGCCAGGATGCCGAAGGCGGGTGTTTCGTCGAGATCGACGGCAAACGCAGCGATCGGCCGCAGCGTGTCAAGGACCACGCCGCGGCCGTGCAGATCTGTCTCGACCAGTTGACCGATCCCGCAGGCGGTTGCCTCAAGTCGGTGGACGAGGTCGCTGCGATCGGCTTCAAGGCCGTGTTTGCCGGCAAGCTGAGCGGAGTGCGGATCGTCACCCCGGAACTGCTGGACACGATGGAGGCACTGGCCGACGTCGCGCCGGCGCATAATCCGCCCTATGCGCGGGCGATGCGACAACTCCAGGCGGCGTTCCCGCAGATTCCGCTCGTGGCCGCGCTGGAAACGGCGTTCCACGAGACGATCCCGGAGGAGAACCGCACTTACGCGGTCCCCTACGAATGGAAGGCCGACTGCGAGGTCCAGAAGTGGGGGTACCACGGCGCGAGCCACCGGTACATCGGCACGCGGATCGCGCAACTTATCGGCCGCGACGACCTGCGGGTGATCTCGTGTCACCTCGGCGGCAGCAATTCGCTGTGTGCGATGCGTGGAGGTGTGTCTCAGGCAAATACGCTCGGCATGACGCCGCAGACCGGCCTGCCGCACAACAACCGCGTTGGAGACTTCGACCCGTTTGCATTGCCCCTGCTGATGAGGAAGACCGGCAAGAGCCTCACGGAACTGCTGGCCGACCTGTCGGAGCGGAGCGGACTGCTGGGAATCAGCGGCCTTTCCGGAGATGTGCGCGACCTGGAGCAGGCGGCCGAACAGGGACACGCACGAGCCGACCTGGCGCTCAAGGTGTTCGTGGCGGAAATCCGCCGGTACCTGGGATCGTACCTGGTCGTCCTCAATGGGGCGGACGCGATCGTGTTTACCGGCGGGATTGGAGAGAACAGCCAGCGCGTTCGGCGCGAGGTCTGCGCGAAGCTCGGCTTTGCCGACATCAAGCTCGATCCGCACCTGAACGAAACTGCAAAAGGGGAAGCCCGCATCTCGGCGAAGGACAGTCGGGTCGAGATCTGGACGGTCCCGACGAACGAGGAAATCGTCGTCGCACGGCAGTCGGTGGAGTGTCTAGGGTCCAGGGTCTAGGGTCCAGAGACATGTTCAAGTTCGAGAAACTAGACGTGTGGCAAGCAGCAATCGAGTATGCGGACGCGGTTTATCGCTGTACGCGCGAGTTTCCGGCGGACGAACGGTTTGGATTGACGAGTCAGGTTCGGCGTGCCGCCGTATCGGTGTCATCGAACATCGCGGAGGGGGGAGGTCGCGGTTCCAATCGTGACTTCATTCGTTTTACACAGATTGCATACGGTTCTCTGATGGAGTCGATCTCGCAGCTGCAAATCGCACGTCGTCAGGGGTTTCTGAAAGACGAGCTGTATCAGGACGTTTACCAGCTTGCGGAACGGGTTGCGCGGATGCTGAGCGGATTGCGAACAAGCATGGAGCGGACCTCAGGCAACAACCAACCCTAGGCCCTGGACTCTAGACCTCCCCAGCCATGTTTATCGCCAAAGTCACCGGCAGCCTCGTCTCGACCCAAAAAGTTCCGGAGATGACCG
>JAEUIG010000675.1 GCA_016795125.1 Planctomycetaceae bacterium
CGGCGACGCAGTTCGGCCAGCTCGTTGTTCAACTGCTCGGCGAGAGAGCCGGCCTGTTCGGCGTCGGGGACGAACCGCAGGGCCTCGCCTTCTCGCGGCGGATTGCCGTCGAGCTTGCGGACAAGTTCCGCGACGCCGGCAGCCGTCTGCGACGGCGCGTGGATGTGCAGTTCATTGGTCGCGCTGTCCATCTCCAGCACGAACCACGTTTCCCGGGCTGCGCCCGCGGCGTCGTCCTGCGGCTGTCGGAACACCCGAAATGCCGGCAGCTTGTCGGCCTCCGTCGGCATCAGCTCCACACGATCGCCGAATGCCGCATACAGTTGCCGCGCGACGTCGGTGACCGGACGCGTGGTGCGTACGGAGACGTTCGCAACCGATTCGGTGTCAGTCGTCTCCGCTGTCGGAGCCGGCTCGACGACTGAATCCGTCTCGGGCGGAGCGTCCGGTTCCGCATCTTCGAAGCCGGTCTGGCGGATCGTCTGCTGCCCGCCGCGCGCCGAATCGATAGGCGGTTCCCGATCAACGGTCGGCGCCACGGGGCGCCGAACAGCGGCCGCTCCGGGTGTTGCGGTCGCGGGCGTTTCCTGGGTCGCTGCCGCTTCTTCGTCGGCAGTGCGGACGGTCCGGCGCGGGTACTCGAGTCGGGCCCGCTGGGTCTCGATGACCGTCAGGAACTCGTTTTTTTCGAGGATGCGATAGCCAAGCGGCTCAAGCTGCTGATTGAGGATCTGCACCGCCTCGGTGCGGGTGTGTCGCCGGAGGTCGCGCCGGCTGAAGCGGCCCTCGGGGACGTCGTGCGCAACGAGGGTGGACTTTGTCTCTTCGGCGACATGTTCGAGCACGTCCTGCCAGGGCGTGGAGACGAAGTTGAGGCGAACGATGGGAAGTTCGGGCGCCTGATCCTGCGAGCTGCCGTTGGTGCGGCGCGCGCCGGGTCCGGCCGCCATGGCTGGTGGCGCGGCGATTGCGACGGCGAATGCCGCAGCAACTCCGACGAAAAGCAGTCGCAGTCCTTTGCGATCAGCCGTCATTAGAATTCGCGTCTCTGAGGTGGTGCGTGTCCTCCGCGCGGACCAGCAGCACCGGCGACCCATCGAAAATGAGCCGATACAATCGACAGTATCGACAAACTTTGCGCAGTTCCCTCAGTTGAATCGCAGACGCCGGGTGGATTTGCGAACCCCGGTTCGTGTGCTAGGAGCGGTCGGAACTGCCGTCTGGGTCGCCGTTTACGCGAACGTCTTCTGTGGATGTGGGAGTCCAGCTCCGGAGATTCTGACCCAGCTCGAGCCGGTAGGTCTGATCGCCAGACTCCACATCCAGCCCATTCTCACGAATCCGTACGACCTTCCCCGTTACGTCGGCAATCCGGAACTCCTCTCCCTCTCGGACTACGGTTCGCTGGTTCGTCGAGCGGTCGTACAGCCAGGCCTCCGGCTTTCCTTTGTCGATCACCGTGCCGACAAAGTACGTATAGAGCGCGTTGTCGTCGGTAAGCCGCATCGTCAACGTGCGCGTGTCGGTTTCCGAAGGATCGCCGCTGTCGGCGACGGTGATTTCGACTTGAGACTCACCGAGGTTTGCCTCTGCGGACGGGGACCAGGAGACTACGCCGGTCTCCCCATTGATCTGAAGTCCCTCCGGCACTTCGCCCGCGACTGAATACGTGAGCTTGTCGTTCGGCAGATCGGAATCGATGGCCGTTACGGTGTACTCCCACGGACGTCCCAGCCAGACATCCAGGGTTTCCGGCGTTTCGAGCTGCGGCGCGGTGTTCGGCCGCCGCACATCGATCTGCAGGTTCTGCTCGATGACCGGCTCGTCAACGCCGTCTCCCAGAACGGCGACCGGCACCGACAGCTTGCCGATGGCATAATCGGCAGGCGGCGTCCATTTCAGAGTGCCGGACCGTGCATCGAGCGTCATTCCGGCGGGCGTGCCGCTGCCGAGCCGGTATTCCGGCGTGCCGGATTGTGGGTCCCAGTTCTGGACTTTCAGTTCGGCGGTCCACTCGGTTCCGCGGACGGCGGATTTCAGATCGGCGGTGATTTGCAACGGCCCCGCGTCCGGAGCGCGGACGAACAGGCGGTGCACGATGGGCAATGGATGCGGCTGGTCGGCCACCGGCCCTACGCGCATCGGAGTCAGTTCGACCGTATCGGACTCGGCATGTTTGGCGGCGGACGTACCATCCGCGCCGCGCACGACATCCCACGTGTCGTCGGCAATGGACTGAACCTCGACCAGTTCGTGCTCAAGCCGGATGATGAACGGCGATTGCTTGGGAAAACCGCCCGCGTTTCGGACGGTCAACGTCGTGTCGTCGGCGTCGACGTCCTCCGCCAGCTCCGCCGTCGGGAAGAGGCGGGTTCGCGGGGCGGCGCCCGCCACGGCAATGCCTTCCATCGTCAGCTCGACGGCCAGTTGCGGGTTGCCGTCAAAGCTGGGGCTGTCGAGCTGCAGATGCACGACGCGCTGCATCAGCGGAGTCGCCTCCAGCCGCCGCAGGAACCGATTGACGTCGTCGAGCGTGGCGTGGGCCTCGATCGTGATCGGGATGGCGGTCATCGCCCCGCGCGGGGTCCGTGAGCCGAGCGTAATCTTCGGTTCGCGCCAGTTCGACAGCAGCGCGAGGTCGGTCAGCCATTCCTGATATTCACGCTGAGCGTCGACCGGATTGGGCGGCAGGCTGTTGTCGCGGCTTTCATTGAGTCGCCGTTGCGCGCTCAGCAGGCCGATCTCCTTGTCGTCGAGCCCTTCGACAATCACCCTCGTGGAAGCGATTGTCGCGTCGCGGTCGCGCAGCGGCGCGAGAAACATCGGCAGCAGCACGTAATAGACCAGCGTGACCGCGAGCGTTCCGGCCCCCAGCGTCGCCAGGCGTTTTTCTCGCTGTGTCATGGGAAAGAAGGATTCAGGATTCAGGATTCGGGGGCACGGGCAGGGAGGAAATGGCGAGGCGGTAGAGTCGGATCGTTACTCGGAGAGGTCGTGATCGAGCTGCTTGGTCACTCTGCTGAATTGCCGCTCGTGCCGGGTCCGCCAGCCACCTTTCTGGGAGCCGGTTGCTCCGGCATCACGCTGACGTTGAGTTCGAACGCCACCGGGTAGTCGGGATTGCGGGAACTGCTGGTGACCGGCTTGGAGACGACGGCGTAGCCGGCGTCTGCGAGTCGCTGGTAGAAGTCGTCGACGTGGCGCCGTGTCCGCGCGAAACCGTTGCCGTCCAGGCGGCCGACGATGTCGCCCGCCTGGGGCGTCAACCGCAGGCTGGTGAAGTACAACTGATCGGTTCCGGGCAGCAGCGACTGAAACCGGCTGAGGATCGTCAAGGGATCGGCGACTTCAGCGGACCAGGCATTGATG
Organism: Planctomycetaceae bacterium; assembly: GCA_016795125.1. Taxonomy (GTDB): domain Bacteria; phylum Planctomycetota; class Planctomycetia; order Planctomycetales; family Planctomycetaceae; genus JAEUIG01. Next base: position 3,370 of record JAEUIG010000675.1, read on the forward strand.
GACTGTGCCGCGGAGAGCGTTGCCTTCGATTCCGGTTCCGCCAGCAGTTGCGTGATGCGGTTGCGTTCCTTGTCGAGACTGGCGATGGCGTTGTTCTTGTCGCTGAGCTTGCCGTAGTAGGTTCCCGCAGCGAGGAGCAGCAGGAGTCCGGCCGCTGCGCCGGCGATGAGTTTCTTGCGTCGCAGCGGGTCGGCCTGTGCCGCTGCCTTGCGCGGACGCAGGAAGTCGACGCCGGGGATCAGCGGATGCGCCTCGGCCGCCAGCGCGCCGAGCGCCGCGGCGGAGGCGTTCGGCCTGGCTGCACCGTCGAGCATCGCGCCGCGGCCGATTTCGTCGGGACTCAACACATGGAGCCGCTCGCCGAATCGCTCCCGCAGCACTGCGAGCACCGGTTCGTCCGGTTCTCCCTCCTGGATCACAAGCACCCGCTCGATGTCCGTCGCATGATGCGCCTGCCGCACCGCGACGACGACGCGCGATAGTTCCGCCATCAGCGGCTGCGCATGCGCGGCGGATTCGATCGACGGCAGCGTCAGCGAGTAGGAGAAAATCAGTTCGCGGTCCAGCAGGGCGGAAAGCTCCAGCCGCTGCCGATGCTGATAGACGACCAGCTTCAGCCCGGTCGTGGCGCCGACGCCGCGCAGTGCCAGTTCGGCGACGCTGATGCTGCTGGTGACGCAGCCCGCCGGTTCCAGCCCCGCGGCCTTGACCGCGTCGTGAATCCGCTGCAAGCGCTCCTGCTCCACGCTGACCAGCAGTACGGCCAGCCCCGTCTTTTCTTCATGGACCGACAGCGGGAGGTAGTCGAGGCCGAGCTTGTCGACCGGAGTCGCCAGCTTCGTGGCCGCCTGGAGCCGCACCAGATCGGGCAGCTCGTTTTCCGGCACGCTGGGAAGCTCGAGTTTGCGGACGACCACCACTTCGCGCGGCAGCACGATGAGCGCCCGCGGCGACCTGGCCGACAGCTGGCCGAGCGCCTGCTTCAATCGTTCGGCGGTGACGGCGACGTTCTGAACGTCGGCGACATCGGGCGTCCATTCGAGCGACGCCCAGTCCGCCAGCGTCACGCGACCATCCGCGATTCGCGCAGCGGCCCACCGCAACGAGCCGCTCTCCCAGTCGAGCGCGACATAGTCGGCGGCCGAGTCGCTGCGAAAGAATCGTGATCCAGTGGACATGGGAATGTTGATCGTTTTGACCAGCCGCGACCGTCAGGGAGCGCTCATCGCTCTGATGCGCTCCCTGACGGTCGCGGCTAGTACACGGATTCTTTCATATTCTACGTCGTTATTGCCACACCGGTGTCAACGGAAGCTGCCGGCATAACTACGGGATTCCTGTGGCATTGCCGCCGTTTCCGGCCGGAACGAGCCATTCCGGGCGGTAGCCCGGTCCCAGCGGCGCCAGGTCGCGGCGGCTGACCACCCGTGGCGGGGACTCGGTGCGGTCGATCGTCGCTTCGATCCGCACAATCGGACCGGGACCATCGAGGTGCCCGAGCACCTGCAGCCGGAACACGTCGCCGCCCGCGGTGACGTACTTGTCGAGCTGCCGCATGGTGGTGACATCCACCAGCCCGTCGAGCAGCAGCCAGCCGGGGGTTGAACGCCTCAGGAGCGTGTCGGTCATCGGCGTGCCGTCCTCGCCGATCAATTGAGAGGAGACGATGGAGTCGGCCACCGACTCCAGCATGCCGGGGATGCCCAGCAGCACCTCGCGCCGGGCTTCGTTGATGTTGACTCGCCCCTCGATTGTCGCGCTGGTGGTCGTCGACAGCGTGTCGAACAGCGTCTTGAACGATTCGGGGTCGCCGCCGCTGCTCCAGGGACTTTTGAGCGTCTTCGTCTCCTGGTTGATCTCCGCTTCGACTTCGGCGTCGACGAGATCGAACAGCGAATCGAACGTCCAGGTCCGTCCCTGGGTGAGGTCGAGTCCGGCCCGGGTGACGACCCCCTCGCCGCCCGAGATCGCCCGCGCCATGCCGGCGGCCGCGTTCTGCAGCCCTTCGTCCGTCTGCTGGTTGCCTGTCGATAATTCGTCCGACGAGCTGTCGTCGAGCGGATCGACGTTGGTGGCGCCGTAGAGAGCGAAAGCCGTGATGAACAGTGCTTCGTCCTCTCCCAGTGCTTCGGCGATCTGGTCGTACATGTCGGCCAGCAGGTCCTGGTTGACGTCGATTTTGTCCGAGCCGTCAGGCTGCAGGTTCGACTCAAGGCTGTCGACGGTGAAGTACGCGGCCAGGCCGGGATCGAGCAGGCCGTCGCCGTTGTCGAGCGGGAGCGTGGCGTCGGCGTCGTTCTCGTTGGGATCGAGGAGTCCGTTGCGGTTGGCGTCTTCGCCGTAGAGCAGCAGCGGCGTCATCCCCTGGACGAGCAGCAGTTCGTCGAGCGATTCGATCGCAGCGTTCCGCGCGGTGTATGGGGGCGAGAGCGACTCGTAGTCATCGTTTTCAGCGCCGGAGATTCGCTGATCGTCGTCCTCGTCGATCCAGTCCAGGATGGCATCGGCAATTTCCTCGGTCATGCCGGGGATGTTCATCATCAGCAACTGTTCCTGATCCTCGTCGAGTTCAAACGAGGAGATCGCGTTCAGGTTCAGCTTTGCGGATTCGTCGATCAAGCCGGCGCGGACCCGCGTGCCGGTTGAGTCGTTCTCGTACGGCGCAACGAACGTGAATCGGCCGGCGACCTGCGAAGAACTGCCTGTCAAGGAGACTCCGGCGAACATGGCGGGGTCGTGATACAGAGCCAGCGGCTGCTCCGGGTCTTCTTCGGCGTCGAGCATCAGAGCGGCGTATTCGATCCCGGATTCCGCACAGGCGCGGGCCTGTGCCTGCTTGAGCGCGTACTCGCTCGACTCGTTCTCCGTGATCATCCGCTCAGAGAAGGAGTACGCCGCCAGTGACAGCATGACGATGAGCACGAGAACGACGATGAGCGCGCTGCCGCCGCGCGACGACCCAGCAACCAGGGCGCTGGTGAGCGGAACAGCGCCGTTGTGCCCGCGCCGAAAGAAGGAAGATTGCAAATTGCAAATTGCAATAGCCTTCGACCGATCCTCCGATGTTGTCGTGAGGTTTCGCTCTCGCTCGTTCGCGACGCTGTCCTGCGCAACCCGCCTCATAGTGCGCTGCCTCCCATCGCCGGGTCGGCCAGTGGGACCTGGATCACGTGCCGGACTGTCTCGCCGATCGGGACCACGCTGCTGAGGCCGGTCGGCAGGTCGGCCTCGGCCGCTTCGTCCCGGTAGCCGAGCGTGACTTCGATCGCCAGCGGGAGGCCGTCCATCGCCATGCTGTCCCAGGAGTCGACCCATTCCTGCCCGTCAAAGTAGCGAAACGTCAGCGAGGCGATTTCCGGCGCAATCAGCTTTGCCGCGGCCGCCATGGCGGCCTCGTCCATCTGCTCGTCGGCGCGGTCGATGGCCATCTGGTCGCCGGCGAGCCGGGCCAGTCCCGCCGGGCTGCGCGAAGCGGTTGCACGTTCGTCCGGGTCG
>JAEUIG010000689.1 GCA_016795125.1 Planctomycetaceae bacterium
AGCCTGACCGAGCGGCTAATCGCCAAGCGTGGCGGCCGCCGCGTCTACGCGGAAACGTCCGGCCGCGAGCAATACGCCCCCACCCGCGCCTTCTACGAACGCTGCGGGTACCAGCGCGAAGCGACGCTCAAGGACTTCTACGCCCCGGGCGACGACAAAGTCGTGTATGGGAAGGTCGTGGGTAGCGAGTAGTTGGTCGTGGGTAGCGGCTTGATGCTTGGTCGCTCCGTGCTTGGTGGTCTGACTATTGAAGGGTGTCAGGCATACACGAGTTCAGCCCGAAGGGCTGACAGCCATTAGCCGGCGGTTGAGCGCAGCGACACCGCCGGTGCGAGTCGACTACGGACATTGCATCCTGAAGGGATGCCAGCCGTGCCGGCGCCTGCTGTCATCCCTCCGGGATGAGGCCGCATACGTGTGCCGTCTACCGGTGGCGTCGCTGCGCTCAGCCACCGGCTAATGGATACGACCCCTCACGGGGTCTGTCATTTCAGACAATCGATCACTCCCATCGGCGGTCGGTACGGTCAGACAGATATCGGTGGTCAACGCATTATTGCTTGGATCTGGCGCCAGCTGTGGCTGGCCTTGGCCCTTGACCCTCCACCCTCAGCCCTCAGCCCTCAGCCTCTTTCGCGACCAGCCACGGCGTCAGCAGCCAGCACGTTGCGGTGGTCAGGGCGCCGACTCCGACGAGCGCGTCAAACGCGACGTGTGCTCCCCAGGCGGCCGTCCAACGTTCATACAGCCAGCCGCCGGAGACTTCTCCGCCGGACACACCGAGGTTTGACAGCGACATCAGGAGTGCGAACAGCGTGCCGGCGACGGCCGGGGGACAGACCCGAGCTGCCAGGTCGAGTTGGATCAATAGCCCCGTCATGTACGTGAGACCGGAGAGGCCGGCGATCAGCAACGCCGACTTCTCGCCGCGCAGGCCCAGGAAGAACAACGTCGTCGCGACTCCCGTCACGATGGACAACTGCACCAGCCGCCGGGGACTCAGCCTCCGGCAATAGAAGGCATAGGCTGCCGAGGCGAGCATCCACGCAAAGGCCGTCAACGACAGCGTCCCTCCGTAGAACTGCGGGCTAAGCCCCAGCTGGTCGGTCATGTACAACTGCTGGACCGTCATGGAAAACGGGTTGAAACTCCACAGAAACAGGAATGCGGCGGCCGCCAGCAGTGGGCCGTTCTGCAGGGCGCGCCACAGTACGCGGGCGCGCTCCGCGACCGCCGGACGCTCGGGCCGCGGCCCGGCCGGACTCCGCCAGAAGACTGCCAGCAGCAGCGTGCAGCCCGCCGCGATCGCGCAGATCAGGAACCCCCGGTGCTGCTGTTTGTACTGGCTGAGCAGTCCCCCCACGGAACCGGCGACGATCGACGCGGCATTGAGCGACGTCCACTGGACGGACTGCAGCCGGCCCGTCCAGCCGCGCGCCTGGCCCTGCTCGACCATCAGCGAGTCGGCGAGCACGTCGGTGAAGGCGATCCCGATGGTCGGGGCCAGCAGCAGGAGCAACAGCGTGCGTACGTCCCCCGTCTGCGGCGGTTGAAACGCGAGCCAGCCGAGGGTCCCGGACGTCATGGCCGTCATCAGGATCAGCCAGTTGCGGCGCGACGCACGGCCGAGCGGGACGAAGTCCGCAATGAGTCCAAACAGCGGCTTGATCGACCAAGGTAAGCCGACAATTCCCATGAATGTGCCGATCGCGGCGGCAGAGTTTCCCCAACTGATTAGCAATGAACGGACCGGCTGCGCGATGAGTCCCTGCGTCGGCTCGGCGATCCCCTGGATGAAGTAGATGCACGCGAACAGAGTCGCCAGCGGGACGAACCGCGCGCCGGCGATGGACTCAGTGGATTCGTCAGCAGTCGTGTGCGGCGACGTCATTCGAGGTTTTTTTCAGATTCTGATGTCAAACCGCAAAGACAGGTGTTGACGACCCGCGCCATTCACGTTTCAATTCTGCGCGCTGGATGTCGTGGTGCATGCCGATGCATCTTTGATGCTCGCCCGAACCCAGCCGGTCAACCGGAGGACTGTAAGAGCCACACACCGAACATCACAAGACGTTCTGACTGTTGTTGTGTTTCGGAGTGATCGGGGCCGCCACAGGGACGGCCCTGAGGAAGTGAGCGAGGAGCAAGCTCACGATCCTGCTGTTCGCTCGCCAGGAGTCTGCAATTATGCAGTCGGCGGAATTGGGTACGGATGCTGCGCACACGATGATCCGGTGCGAGGAAGAGACGGAGCCTCCAAGTTCTCAGGCAGTTCTGGTCTCTTCTCCACTCACCACGTATCACCAGGCGACTCTGTTCAACGGCTTTACAGCCGAAGAGACGCCTGCCTCCCCGAAAACTGGTCGCCGGTCCAGCCGGACGACGGTTCAGAGCGGCTATCGCCGTCTGCATGAGCCGTCCCGGAACGGCGGGGCCGAATCCGATCGGAATGCCACCGCCCGCCAGCGGCGCGCCTTTCGCCGCGAATTCTTTCCCGAAGCCACCGACAAGGACTGGAACGACTGGGGCTGGCAGGCCCGTCATCGTTTCAAGACGCTCGAACACATCGAGCGCGTCCTGATTCTGTCCGACGAAGAGCGTGATGCGCTCCAGGCCGGCGGCATGATGCTCCCCGTGGGCATCACTCCGTACTACATGAGCCTGATCGACCGGCTCAATCCCCAGCAGGGCCTGCGGCGGACCGTCATTCCGACCAAGGCCGAATTCGTCCGCATGCCGGGCGAAGCGGATGATCCGCTCGGCGAGGACGGACACAGTCCGGTCGAGGGACTGGTCCATCGGTATCCCGACCGCGTCCTGCTGCTGGCTCTCGACTTCTGCTCGACCTACTGCCGTTACTGCACGCGTTCGCGCGTCGTCGGTCACGGCGAGATCGCGCCGAAGAAGGATCGGCTCGAGAAGATCTTCGACTACCTGCGCGGCGCCAAGCAGGTCCGCGACGTGTTGATTTCCGGCGGCGATCCGCTGGCGCTCAACGAGGATAAGCTCGACTACATCCTCAGCAATCTGCGGTCGATTCCGCACATCGAGTTCATCCGGATCGGCACCAAGATGCCGGCCGTGCTGCCTCAGCGGATCAC
>JAEUIG010000703.1 GCA_016795125.1 Planctomycetaceae bacterium
TTCGCCTTCAGCTTCACGGGCGATTCGGCCCTCAATCCGGTCATGCCGACTTCTCAGGACGATGACACGTTCATCTTTGAGAACGTGATCAGCGGGGGGTACTTCGATCCCATCGCCGCCGACCGCTACGACTTTCAGATGCTGGACGGTTCTCTCTTCACCAGCATTGACGAACTCCCGTCTTTTCTGGTGAATCCCGTGACTGTGTTGTCGGGAACGACGGTTCTCGGTCAGTACGGAGCCGGCGAGAGCGTTGATTTCTCGGCACTGGGCGGAGTCTCCAGCTTTTCCATCCTGGGAATTAACCCGACGGTGAACGGTGACGACCCCCTGGCGTTTCCGATCAAGCTGTCGTTCAACAACGCGATTGCCGATTTCTCGATGACGCCGATCAGTTCCGGCGTCCAGCCGGTCCCCGAGCCTTCCTCACTCGCCTTGCTGTCAATCGGCGGACTGATCGGCACGATGCGTCTCCGACGGCTGCGAGCGATACGCCGCGTCTAATGCCGCTGTCATCGCGCTCACGGTCGAGAAAACCGCATGCCTCCAAGCTGTTTCAAACTGATTGCCGGGTGCCTGCTGGCACTGACGACCAGTGCGACACGCGCCGGACCCATTCTTGGGGACGGGCTGTCGCCCCTGCTGGATGCCGCTCCGCGCACGGCGGGCGATGCGGAGCAATCGGCGCGGCTCAACGAACGATTGCAACGGGCAGTCGCTGCGTTCGAGCGGGAGGACCACGACGAGGCGTTCTGGCAATTTGAAGCCGCACATCGCGAGTTTCCTGAACTGCCGCCGCCGCGCCTCCTGCTGGCGCGGTTGTTTCTGACAAACGGCGAGGCCGCGGCGACGAGAGCGCTCCTGGAGCGTGTGGCCGTCGATCACGCGGACTACCCTGGTACGTACATCACCCTCGGTCGCCTGGCCCTGCTGGAGGGGCGCCTTGCCGATGCCGAAGCGCAGTTTGAAAAGGCGGCCGCAGTTGCCGGAGCTGGGGGTGCGGAGTTTGCGGAGCAGTACTCCCCGCCGATCCTTGAAGGGCGCGCAGAAGTGGCGGAACGGCGCGGAGACTTTGCGGCCGCGTCGTCATTTCTGGCGACGTTGGTGTCGTTGAACCCGAAGTCTGCGGCGGTCCACCTGCGCCTGGGGTGTGCACAGTTCCGTTGTGGACAGCGCGAGCAGGCGGCCGAGTCGCTCGCGACGGCGATCTCGATCGAGCCGTCGATGCCGCCCATCGACTTGACGATGGCGGAATTGCACATGCTGGCCGGTGAATCTGACGCAGCGGGCGAACTGCTGGTGTCAGCCACTGAGCGGACTCCGGAGGATGTCCGATTGCAGACCGCGCTCGCGGGCTGGCTGCTGAAGCAGGATCGCGTGCCGGAGGCCGGCGAACGCGCCGCGGCGGCGGTTGCGCTCGATCCCGTCGCCCGGGATGCCCGCTTCGTGCTGGGGGTGGCCAAGCTGCACGGCGGGTCGCCTGCCGAGGCCGCCGAAACGTTTGCAGAACTGCAGCAGTCGGCCCCGGCTGATCTCGAATCGCTGCGCTACCTCGCGCTGGCGCTCGCCCATCAGGAGGATCAGGTAAGCCGGAACAGGGCGCTGCAGTGCGCGGAATCCCTGGCGCGCCAGCTCCCGGAGAATCGGCTGGCTGGCGCGACCCTCGGTTGGTGTCAGTATCGCGCCGGTCGACTGTCGGACGCGCGGCAGACATTGCTGCGATCCATCGCCGGCGGTCAGGGGCCTGCCGAAACGGGTTATTACCTGGCGTGCGTGCTGCGCGACCTGGGCGAGACGTCGGAAGTTCCGAAATTGCTGGAAAGCGCCGCGCACGCTCCGAAGCCGTTTCTGTACTCGCAGGATGTCGAACGCTGGCGATCCAGCGCTCAATCAGATGACGCGTCGGTCGGTGCGGCACGAGAAACGAGCAATTAATCCATGTCACTTCAACAAATCGATCAACGGACGTGTTCAATGCTCAGCCGCTGCATTCCGGCGCTGATCGCGGCAATTGCAATTGGCGATGCCGGAGTCGCGATCGGGCAATCGTCCTACAGCCTGACAAAGGTCGTCGACAGCAGCGGCAGCCTGCCCGGTGCTCCCGGTCTGTACGGCAATTTTCAGTTTGGATCGCCGACGCTCGACTCGGGCTCCGTCGCGTTTTCGGCGTTCAGCACGAGTCCGTTCGGGTGGACGGGGGTCTACAAGTACGAGGGCGGGGCACTGCAGTCCGTGGCCGACGAGAGCATGACGATGCCCGGAGGTGCGAGCGGGTTTGACGGGTTCTCGTCGGTGGCCGCCAGCTCAGGCAACGTGGCCTTCGTCGGCAGCGGCGTCAATTTCGGTTCCGGGATTCCCCGCGGCGTGTATCTCGCCAGCGGCGGCAGCCTGTCGGAGGTTGCGTCGCGCACGACGCACGTTCCCGGCGTCGCGCCGGCCGACTACTTCCGGCAGTTCAACCAGGTCGTGCTCGACGGCAGTCACGTCGCGTTCAGTGCGGAATTCGGAAACGTTTCGAACTCGAAGACCGGCATCTATTCCAACAGCGGCGGAACGCTGCAGGTTGTTGCCGACACGACGATGAACGTCCCCGGGACGTCGAGCCAGTTCTCCCAGTTGGCCATCAACGGGGAACTGTGGGTGAACGGCGACAGTGTGCTGTTCTCGGGGAGCGGAGGCGGAAAGTTCGGCATCTTCTCCAATGAAGGGGGCGCCGTGCAGATGTTTCTCGATCAGGCCGCATTCGCCTCGACCGCGATCCCGAACGGAACGGGCAACTTCTCGCACTTTACGGAGTTTGATCCCGACGGCGACGATTACGCGGTCGTCGGGCTGGCGGGGGGCGGCGCGCAGGCGGGCGTCTACACGTCGATCGGCGGCAACCTGTCGCTGGTCGCGGACAAGAGCACTCTCGCGCCTGGACTCGGCACCGCATTTACGAGTTTCGGTGAAATCGCGATGAGCGACGGGAGCGTTGTGTTCACCGCAACTGGGGGCGTGTACACAAACGTGAGCGGCACCTTGGAGAAGGTGCTGGGCTTTTCCGATCTACTCGACGGCAAGACCATCCAGAACATCACCGCTCCGACCATTCAAGGGGGAGACATCGCGTTTGGCGTGTCGTTTACCGACGGTTCCCAAGCGATCTACCGCGTCAGCTACAACCCATTCGAAGACCTGAACCTCATCGCCGGCAATCCCGCGGATCAG
>JAEUIG010000704.1 GCA_016795125.1 Planctomycetaceae bacterium
TTCAGCGCCGAGAGAATGTGGGTCACTTCGGACATGCAACGGCGGCCATCCCGGCAGGACGCCCAACCTTCCCTCCGAAGCGACCGATCCACCGAAGCGGCGGCACGCGGCGCTTGATTGCCGGATCGCCAGGATTCTCGCACAACACTATGCGGTTGCCAATCACTCTTTCTGCTCCATCCGCATGGCCGCCAACATTCGCAGCTGTTCGTACACCAGCGGCAGCAGTTTCTCCGCCGCGAACGAATCACCGCCCTCAATCTGCTGCGGAATCAGCGTAACGTCGCTCATGCCTGCTCAACGCCAGAGTCTCCCGTGTCGTCAACCGGCGGAGCGTCGCACCTCCGCAGCGGATCAGCGGTGAGCGGCTTTGGGAATTGTTCGATCGTATCCGGCAGGATGGAGGACTTTCCAGCGGGCGGCTTGGGACCGGAAACGTACGCAGCAGATCTACAGAGGTCGCCAAGACCGCTGCGCGCTCCGGAAGCTCCAAACTGCGTGAAGATGGACCAACAGCGGTTCCCAGCGATTTGGCGCAATTGCGGGAGGTGAAAACGACCTCTGCACTTGCGCCACCACATCGACGACAACGTCGTCTTCCCCTCAAGCACTCGCTCCAACTCGATCGATTGCGACGCAGATGGACGTTTTCTGACCGATGAATCGGTGGTCCACAGGCTACTCCGGCCCGACACGCCGGCGCAGGGCATGCACCCCATCGATTTGGCAGGAGCGGTGCGTTACAGAGCCGTAGGTGAGGCCCTCCAGATTGAGCGTGAAACCTGGCAGTGCGCCGATCGGACACATCCGAAACCAAGGACAGCAGCCTTCTGTACGAAGTCTTGGCACGGATTTCAGGGCAATCACTCACTCGGACCCTGACGGGAATAAACCGCGATTCCGGCGCATCTTCCTGATGCCGGACCTGTCAGCGGCGCACCTTCATGCGTCGCAGTCGTCGAACGGCGCTGCATAAGCGTCGCGGTTCCCATCCGTCCGCATTGCGGTGCCTTGCGGATTCTCTCATTCGGAGAACAACGATGTCCCTGCGCGCACACATTGGCCTTCTCAGCGTCCTGGTCCTTGTTGGATGCGGAGAAGGGGGACGGGAGTCGGCACCTCAATCACGATACGTCTCGCTGGAGGCGTTACCGGAAATGAAGCTGGATTCGGTTGGGGAAGGATCGATCGCCCCGAGTGACGCCGAACCGGCTGAACAGTTCGACACCGAGAAATACGACCGGATCGAGGACAACGATTTCCTGGCGGTGATGCAGCATCCGTTGTCGACGTTTGCGATCGACGTCGATACGGCGTCGTACGCCAACGTGCGGCGGTTTCTGAATGCCGGACAGCTTCCGCCGACGGATGCCGTCCGAATCGAGGAGCTGGTCAACTACTTCCCGTATCGCTATGAACCGCCGACTGCGGAGGAGCCGTTCTCCGTCCATACCGAACTCACGGACTGCCCATGGGCGGCCGGACACTGGCTGCTGCGGATCGGGCTCAAGGGGAAAGTGATCGAACGCGACCAACGGCCGCCCTCGAACCTCGTATTTCTGATCGATGTGTCCGGCTCGATGCAGTCGCCCGACAAGCTCCCGCTGCTGCAGCAGGCGCTCATTCTGCTGGCCGAGCAGCTCACATCGGCAGACCGAGTGGCGATCGTCGTGTATGCGGGGAACTCCGGGCTGGTGCTGCCGAGCACCCCGGGGGATCAGCACGGCCGGATCATCGGAGCGATCCAGCAACTGCGTGCCGGCGGATCGACGAACGGTGGCGCGGGGATCGAGCTGGCGTACCGGATCGCCACGGAGAGCTTCATTCCCGACGGAACGAACCGCGTCATCCTGGCGACGGACGGTGATTTCAACGTCGGCGTCACGAGCACCGGCGAATTGACGCGGTTGATCGAAACGCAGAGTGCGTCGGGCGTCTACCTTAGCACGCTCGGCTTCGGGACCGGCAATTATGGCGACGCGACGCTGGAGCAACTGGCCGATTGCGGCAACGGCAACTACGCGTACATCGACGGCATTGACGAAGCCCAAAAGGTACTGGTCGAGCAGTTGTCGGGGACGCTGGTGACGATCGCCAAGGACGTCAAGATCCAGATCGAGTTCAATCCGGCGAAAGTCGCGGAGTACCGGCTGATCGGGTACGAGAACAGACTGCTGCGGGCGGACGAGTTCAACGACGACCGCCGCGACGCCGGCGAGATCGGCGCGGGGCACACGGTCACGGCTCTGTACGAACTCGTACCGTCCGGCGGCGAACGTCAAGCGATGTACGTCGATCCACTCAAGTACCAGGCGCCGTCGAAAGAGTGGACGACGATCGCCTCGGAGGACTTCTGCACCCTGAAGCTGCGGTACAAGGGCCCGGACTGGGTCACGAGCCGGCTGCTGGAGCACGAACTGCGTAATCCGCCGCAGTCATTCGACGCGGCGAGCATGGACCACCGGTTTGCGGCGGCCGTCGCGGCGTTCGGCATGCTGTTGCGGCACTCGCCGCATGCCGGACAGGCCGACTGGACCGACATCGCGGCGATGGCGCGGAAGGCCGGCGGCGACGATCCAATCGGTCGCCGCAGTGAGTTCGTGCAGCTCGTCCATCAGGCGGCGAGCCTCGACTTGGCGCGCGAGCGGTCCGGCGGAACGGAGCTGGCAAACTCGGGAGGACGCGATTGAGCTTCGGGAAGATGACCGGCGGGATGCGCTTCCCGCTTGTGCGGCGCGCCGAGCCTCATTTTGGCGATCGCGCGAGATGGGTGTGACCCTGCCCCCTGGGTTCATTCAGGGCCGCCACAAGCCGCGGCCGGAAGCGATTGTCTGGCAGATTTTCCAG
>JAEUIG010000726.1 GCA_016795125.1 Planctomycetaceae bacterium
ACCGTCGAGATTCTGCCGTAATAGGCTTGCGCCTCCGACTCCACTCCGGGCTGGATCAGCAACCGGAGACCCCATTCCCGTCCCCACCGGGACTGTGCATCCAACAGCTGCTGCCGTATGGACTCCACTTCCATCGGCGCGGGTTCTGCAGGCGGTTGCGCAGCCACCTGCGTTCCCACGCACGCCACCAGCAGCAGCGCGGCGACGCGTCCCGTACCCACGAGAGAGCCAAGTCGTCCGAATCCCGATGCGCAACGGCTCGTTCGTTTCATGGCGGATTGCAATCCCGGAGGGAAAGAGACAGACAACCAGGAACCATGCGCCGTACGGCGACGCGGCAAGTTCGCACTCATTGGCGGACCTCGGTCGACGCGCAGTTCAGATCGTCCGGAACTCGGAGTCCGCGTCGGGAGCGCCGTCGTCGATCCAGCGCGCGATGAACGCGATGTCTGCGTCCGGAAGATACGGGCCGCCGGGCGGCATGCGCGCGAATGCGCCGTTGAACGGCGGATCCCCTCTCAGCGATTTGACTAATGCGGAATCGGCTGAGTTTCCCGGAATGACGGCCCGTTGCCCGTAGACGATGGCGGCAACAATTGAGTCCCGCGGCAAATCCCAGAATCGACGCAACGGCTGCGAACCCCCGCCAACCGTACCCGTGTGTCGAGGTGAGCGATTGCCGATGAGATTGTTGAGCATACTGCGAATCGTGAGAATACGCGTCTCTGGCATGGCCGTGCTCCTGGTGACGGCTGTTGATCAACAGCCTTGAGGGATACCTCCAGCGTGACGTCAGTAAACTCTCAGACCGATCAGTGACGTAGAACGTCGCGGTCGAACCGGCGGACAAGCATCACGCCGCGCAGGAGGCATCCGTGAGCAATCAGCCGCGCTGGTCAGTCGCAGACGTGACCAGCGTTCTACCGGCGTTGCGAAAGTGACAACAGCGATCGTCACCCACTTAGCGTAAACTACTCAGATTCGTGAGGTTTTCCGTCTCGATCGAGACGTTGCTCACGATTCCTCGTCGTGTCACTTGAGGGTAATTCTTGTACTCGTCACCGCCCCGCGATCATCAGTCACCGTGACGAAGTACGCCGTCGCGTTCTCCGGCGGCAGCGGCGTCTCCGCGAGGTCGGCGGAGACTGTCCCGTCCCGCGATTCCCAGGCCCGCATGTTGATCGCCTCGCTCCCTGTCGTGTAATGCAGCTGCACTCGCTGCACCGGCCGTTCGCTCGTACAGTCCACGCGGAGCAAAGTGCCTTCCGTCTCAATCTCGCCGAGTCGGGCAAGGCCCGGTTTGCCCAGCAGCGCATGGTCAATGAACACGCCGATCTCCTGCGGCGCCCAGCCAGGCGGGTGGCCGTGCGGCATGTTGACCGTGATGCAGAACTGCTTGAGCACCTCATCCGGCACGGCATCGAAGCTCTTCATGTAGCTGTCGAGCGGGTACGCGAAGTCATTGGTGCCGTTCACGAACAGGATCGGCATCGAGACATGCGGCAGGTACTGCGACGGCTCCCACAGCTTGATCCAGAGGTCGCGGTGTTCCGGCGACAGCTTCGCGAACTGGTCCAGCCACGCGCTGTTTTCATAAAGATAGCCGCAACCGTACACCGGGACGGCAGCCTTGAAGCGGGAATCGATGCCGGCCGTGATGCAGGTCAGATAGCCACCCCAACTGATGCCCGTCAC
>JAEUIG010000781.1 GCA_016795125.1 Planctomycetaceae bacterium
TTCAGCGATGCCAGCCCCTGCTCGATGCGCTCCGGAAAGACGTCGGCGACGGCAGTCAGCACGGTGTCGGGATCGGCGCGGATCGCGTCGATCACGGCGCTGGTCCCGCGATTGCCGCAGCCGATGAGGCCCAGCCTGAGCGTCTGCGTGCTGGCGGCACGGGCCAGGGAGGGCGTCGCCGCTGCGAGCATCACCCCCGCGCCGGCGGCATTCAGGAACTCCCGGCGGGTGAAACCGCCGGCACAGCGGGCATCGGCTTGCGAGCGCATCGTTGCAACCTTCCTGTGGGGTTTTCGAGCGTCACTCGGTCGCCGCGGCATCGGTCTCCGTGGCGAACGACTGGTAGAGCTGCAGCGGCTGAGACATGTCGGCGTCGAGGTCGGTCAGCGACAGCCTGACGCGGGCGGTCCGTTCGTCGCCGGGGGACAGGTCCTGACCGAAGACGAGGAAGTCCATCGCGGTGTAGGTCGTGGCGCGGTCTTCCTCGTTCTCGCTGTAATAGCGGGAGCTGATCGCCGAACAGTCGTCTCGCTGCATCATCATGACGGCGGCCAGCGTCTTGTCACGATCGGTGACGAACATGAACGGGTGGCCGTAGTGCCGCACGGGGAAGAACGGGGCGACGTCCATGCCGTACTCGCTGCGGTTCCAGCGGCCGTCGACCGGGAAGCGGGCCGTGTGGGCGTCGCGGGGAAAGACGAGGCTGCATCCCCGAAAGACGTCGTTGACGGTGGGGACGACGAGGTCGATCTCCGGCGGCGTGTCGCCGATCGCCCGCTGCTTGAGGTACAGGTGCGGGACCATCGACTTGTCGAAGTAGTTCGGGAGCAGAATCTCGTAGCCGGAGTAGGTTCCGAGTGATTTGAGGGTGAGCGTGAGGTCGACATGGCCCGGTTCGCGGACCTCGTAGCGGGCGGTGATCGTTCCCTGATGGGCGTCGGTCTGGGCCCAGAAGATCTCGACCGACGTGTCGGTCGCCTTGATCTCGCGCGACCAGACGCGCGGATTGCCGAGACCCAGGTTGACGGAGAACAGCCGAAACAGGTTCAGCGCCGAGTAGCGGGCGTCAATCACCTGCGTCCCGGTCGCTTTATGCACGAAGCGACTGACGCCGTGATAGGCCCCGTCGGGCCGGATGCTGCCGGAGACGGCGGCGGTCTCGAAATCGTAGGTCTGCGTCTGGGGATTGAGCGTGAGCGCGACCGGCCGGCCGGGTTCGGCGGCGCCGGTGTTCGCCGCGAGAATGGCCGCGACACACAGAGCCGTTCCGAGGTGCAGGGAGTCGCGCATGCCGGCACGCCTTCAGGTCATTGCCGTCCATGACATCAGGGTTGCCTGGCGTCCGGCCCCGGCCTCACCCGCCCTTCGGGGTCAGCACCGCCGTCATGCTGCGGCCGCCTTCCATGCCGATGGGCTTCTCGACTTTCGAGATGTCCTCGAGGGCGGCCATCACCTGCTGGAGGATTTCGCGGCCACGCTCGTGGTGGGCGTTTTCGCGGCCGCGGAACATCACGTTCAGCTTGACCTTGTCCTTGTGCTCCAGGAACTGCCGCGCCTGCTTCATCTTGAATTCGATGTCGTGATCCCCGGTCTTGGGGCGCAGACGGATTTCCTTGAGCTGAATCTGGTGCGTCTTCTGATGCGTCTTCCGCTTCTGCTCGTACTTGAACTTGCCGTAGTCCAGGATGCGGCAGACCGGCGGCCGTTCGTTGGGCGCAACTTCCACGAGGTCCAGACCGTTATCGACGGCAATCCGCAGCGCATCGATCGTCGGAATCACCCCCAGCATGTTTCCAGTGTGGTCGACGACGCGCACCGGGGTGAGTCGAATCTGCTCGTTGATTCTGTGTGTCGCGTCGTTGCCGCCGCCGCCAGTAGTCGGACCTCTCATTGCGCCTCATTGTTCCCAGACGAGATGACGGCGCCCGCTGACCCGCGAGCGCATTGATCCATCCTTGTATCCTGCAGATTTCGCACGGTCAAGGATTTATCGACCCTGTCAACCCTGCAATTCATCCGCGGGCCACCGCACCGGTCTATGGACGCAGGATTCGCACCCGATGGTTCTCGCTGTCGCCAACGTAGACGGTTCCGTCGGTTCCGACATAAACGCCGTGCGGGTCGTCAAGGCGGCAGCCGAGCGGCGGACCATCGGGACCGTCTCCCTCCGCTCCGTCGCCGATGACGGCATCCACGTTGCCAGAGGCCTGGCGGATGACCCGGATGGCATGATTCTGCGTGTCGGCGACGTAGATATCGCCGCTCGGACCCAGGGCAATCCCCTTGGGACCGCGGAATTCGGCCTGCCGCGCATCGCCGCCGTTCCCGGCGAACCCCTTTTGTCCGGTGCCGCCGACGTGGTGCAGCGTGCGCGACTCCAGGTCGATGCGATACACCATGTTGCCTTCGCGCAGCACCAGGTACAGCGAGTGTGCGCCGTCGAAGGCCAGGGCGCGCGGCCCGTTGAGAGGCGTGCCGGCCAGCGGCGCGCCGTCCGGGGTGGCAGCGCGGTCACCGGTCCCGCCGAACGTGTCGATCGTCCCCGACTCCAGGTCGACGACCCGAATCCGGTGATTGCCGATGTCGCAGATGTACAGGTGCCCGGAATTGTCGAGGCAGATGGAGTGCGGCTGTTGGAGCTGGGCCTGAGGGGCCGGTCCCTTGTCGCCGCTGAAGCCCGCCGTCCCGTTGCCGGCGACCGTGGAAATCCCGCCGGTTTTTGCGTCAACGCGGCGGACGGTGTGATTCGTCATGTCGACAAAAAACAGGTTGCCGTCGGAGTCGAAGCGCACTTCATAGGGCTGGTCAATCCGGGCCGCTGTGGCCGGTCCGCCGTCGCCGTCGTGGCCCTGCTCGCCGGTGCCAACGGCCGTGGAAACTCGGCCGTTCTGCAGGTCGATGCGGCGAATGACGTGGCCCACGGTCTCGCAGACATAGAGCGCGCCGTCCGGCCCGACTTCGAGTCCGTACGGTTCCGCCACTCCGGCCTCGAGTGCGGTCCCGCCGTCGCCGAACGACCGCCGTTCCCCGGTCCCGGCCAGCGTGATGACTTCTGGACCGTCGGCAAGGGCGGCGGTGCAGCAGAGCACCGACGCCACAATGAGCGCGGACGTTCGCATCGAGGTTCGCTCCTGCAGTGGTTGGTTCAGACGTCGAGGATCACCTGGCCGGCGTAGCCGTCATCGGTCGGCCGGAATTCCAGCTGATGATAGGTGACCGCCTTGATTTCGTGGCAGAGCCGGTGACGCGCGGGGTCGATCGGTTCACCGGCGCAGTCGGCGACGATGCCGAGCGGGAGTTCCTGCACGTCGAACCGGCTGAACACGCGCCCGTGCGTTTCGAATTCCTGCAGGAGCGCGGCGAGCCAGTCGAACAGCAGATAATCGAGGCTCCCGGCGGTGCGATCGGCCAGCGGAAGTTCAATCCGCACCGTCTCCGCCGTCCGGACATCGTCGAGGTTTTCGACGATCAGCGACGAGAACCCGCGCCCCGCCTCCGCCAGGGCTGCTGCCAGCGTCTTGGCATGAATGCGCAGGCCCACGTCGGCGGTGTGATCGATCAGCTCATACATCGGAAGGTCTCATGCCGGACACAACGCCTCTCCGGGCGGTCTCATGATACCGGCGTAATCGGTGTCATCGCTACAACCGGAGCAAGGCTGTTCGTCGCGCCGACGCCTTGGGGGATCGCATCCGGCGGACAGGACGACAGCGACGTAGGCTGTTGCGCACGAATTGAGATTGCGTGTTGCGAATTTCGTGTTGCCGATGGCCAGACGCGCACCACGAAATTCGAAATCCCGCGAGCCAGCAATGAGCGCTGCATTGTCCCCCAATCCGACTTCGCCCGTTCAACCACTCGCGCAAAGCCCGACGAGCGGCGACAACCGTCGCCGGCACGACCGTCTGGATTTTCGCACTGCGGTCGTCGCGATTGTCAGCGAACCGACCGGTCTGCGGTGTATCCGCTGTCAGACCAACGACGTTTCGTTCGAAGGCGCCCGGCTGGTCTGCTTTGAGCCGATTCCGACAAAGCTGGTGTATCTGCGGATCCTGATGCCCGGTCTCTCGGAAAAGTTCGTGGAAGCGGAGATCGTCAACCAGCGAGTGCATTCGGACCTGCGAATCGGTACGGGCCGTGTGAGCCGCCATATTTATGGCGTCCGGTTTGTGCGGCTGATTACCGATGCCGCCCTGCTGGACCAGCTGCAACGGATGGCCGCAGCCCGTCCACCGGCCGCCCGTTCGTAAAGCTCAGCCCTCCAGCAGTCGTTCGAGCGATTGCGATTCAACCGCCGGCAATCCGAGCCGCGCTGCCCAGCTCTCAATGGCATGGCGGCCCAGATCGCGCCCCCAGGCCGGCAGGATGGCGGCGTTTCTGCGGCACGCCAGTCCTGCGACCAGCGCCTGTCTTACGGCGTTCGCATCCGGAACGATCTGCTGCTCGAGCAGGCCGCACGCGGCGGCCAGCATGGGGACGAACAGCATGAGCGTCAGTTCTGCGTCCGTGCAGTCGATCGTCCTGTTGCGAAAACCTGCAGACTGCTCCACTGCGGCGGGGTCCGGACTCGGAGGATCGGTCGAGTAGTCCAGGAATCCCCGACCCACCTTCCGGCCGATGCGACCCGACTGGTACATCGCCAGCAGCAGTTCGGACTGCGGCGGAATGACGGGGTTTCCGCGGTGAAATGCCGCGGCGGCGCGGAGTATCACGTCGATTCCAATCTCATCCATCTGCGACAGCGGGCCGAGTCGCATGCCGAACTCGACCGCCGCCAGTTCGATGCGCCGCCATGCCACGC
>JAEUIG010000791.1 GCA_016795125.1 Planctomycetaceae bacterium
GCCTGATTTGGACTTTGGCTACCGTCGTTCCGTGTCCCGGAGGCCTGAAGCAGCCCGGCCATGTTTTTTTTGCGCCGATTGAAACGGCGCCGGCGGCGGGTGTGACGGCCTCGCGCCTTACTGCCGTCGAGAAACCACGACCAATGCTCCAACTCCGCAGCCGCTGTCACGGGCGGCTGCGTCGTTGGTCGTGGCCAGGAGCAGTGCGAGTTCGTAGGCGACTGCGGTCCGCCTACTGGTGCTTGGGTTCGTGGACGAGCTGAGTCGGTTGGACCGCCGCCCGCTGCTGATCGGCCGTCATGATGATGACCAGCGATACGAGAAAACCAAAGCCCCCCTCGATGGTCCGCAGTTCGTCGGCCGCCACGTTCCGCATTTCTGACAGGTTCGTGTCCATGTTCGTCGCCTCTGGATGATTCAGACCGGCGGAATTGCCGGGTGCGACATTCACAGCGCAAACCGCACGGAACTGTTACCGGACGGAACTCGATTCCGCCGGACAGTGTCGCAAACGTGCGGGGACTTCGAGGCATGTACCGATCACGACGGCGAGTCGGGGCGCAGGACGTAGGCGGCGGCCTGCCACGGTTGCATGTCGAGGAACAGTCCGCAGGCCTGCAGCTCGTCGCCGTTGCGGGTGAAGACGTCTGTACTCAAGAGGTCCCGCAACTGCCAGGGGCGGTCGCCAAGGCCGGCCAGCGGCAGTCTCAGGCGGCACTGGCTTTGATGGTCGGCAAAGTTGACGGCGACCAGCAGCCGGTCGCCGTCCGTGCTCTCCCAGGCAAACGCGACGAAGCAGTCGTACGTCCAGTTTGTCTCCCAGGCGGGCGCACATTCGAGCAGCTGCCACTCACCGTCGCGCACAGACGGCTCGCGCAGTACGTCCAGCAGGCGCTCGTAGAATTCGCCTATCGGCGTATTGACCGGCTCGTCCGGAGCGCGATTGAGATGGGGCGAAATTCGCTGCAGCCGTCCCTCAAACTGACCCTGATGAAAGAATCGCAGGCCCGGACCGAGGTACGTGACGACGGCCGCCGCTTCGTGGACTCCCGGCGGAAACGTGGCGGCGGCACGCGGTTCGTCATGGTTCTCGAGGAACCGCGCCAGCCGGCTCTGGTAGTCGATCCCCGCCCGGAAGTGGTCGCGCACCGCTTGCGGATGCCGCTCGCGCAGCCGGTCGTAGAGGCGCTTGTCGTACGTGTAGTCGAAGCCCTGTTGCTGCAGCGTCCACTCGAGGTCCCAGTAGACTTCGGCCATGAAGCAGAACCCGGGATACGTGCTGCGGACGCTGGCGGTGGCTGTCGGCCAGAACAGCGGCGCGGGGCGACCCCAGGTGCGCTCAAAGACATCGGGGAGCAGAAGCATGGCCATGTCGCAGCGGACTCCGTCGCACTGGCCGGCAATTCTCGTCAGCTCGCCGATCATGGCGGCCTGCGTAGCGGGATGGGAGTAGTCCAGCTGCAGCGTGTCGGGCCAGCCGTCGAAATAGGGGTCGCGGCCGTACGCGAGCACCAGTTCCCCGTCACTAAGCATAAGTCGCGTGTAGTTCTGCGGTGCTCGGGCCAGGTCGTCATCGGTGCCGTGGACGAATCGCTCCGGGTGCTGTTCGACCCACGGGTGCCCCAGTCCCATGTGATTCGGGACGAAATCGAGCATCAGCTTTATCCCGCGCTGCTTGAGCCGCGCACGGAGTCGTGCCAGCGCAGCGTCGCCTCCCAGGTCGCGATGCACCGTATATCCGGTGATGGCAAAGCCGGATCCCGGGATGTCCGCGTCGGTGAGGTCCGGCAGCGTCCGCTCGAACTCGTGCCGCCACTCCGGCCTCGTGCGCGACACCCGCTGCGCCTCCGGTCCCGTCTGCCAGACGCTGAGGAACCAGATCCAGTCGAATCCGCGAGCGGCATAGCGGTCGAGTTCCGCGTCGGGGATGTCGTCGAGAGTGGCGCGCCGCCCGAGTTTGCGAGAAAGCTCGGTCAGCCAGACGCGGGTGTTGACCTGGTACAGCGCGGGATACCTGGGACTGGTCATGCGGATGTGCTCTCAAAGCCGGCCGCCGATCAGGGAATGTCGTCCATCATGGCCCGCACGTCGATCATCGCCTGCTGACTGACGCGAACAAGTCCTTCGAGCGGTCGGTCGAGGTCGGCCACGAGCAGGAGAATGGCCGAATAGGCCAATGCCATCAACAGTACCTCCGGCGTCCTGCGCGAGCGCGACATGCCGCAGAAGTAACCCACTCCGGCCATCGTCAGTACCGTGACGACGAGCAGCGCCAGCCAGAGCACAACAGGAATCCGTCCCTGCTGGACCGCGAACAACCGTGTCGCGTGAATGTCGATCGTCTCGTTGAGCGCCTGGATGAACAGGCCCGCGACGATGGACTCCGGGTACTGCTGGCCGACCAGTTCCGCTTCAGTCCACAGCGCATGCTGCAGTTCGTCGGATCGCCGCTGCACGGCGAGCAGATTTCCGGTCCGGGCCGCTTCCAGACGTGCATCGACGTAGTCGCGCAGCAGCGGACGGATCCGGGCGGCGCGCTCGTCCGGCAGCAACCCAGCCCGCAGGTAGGTCGTGCCAATGGTGTTGGCCTCGTCCACCACTACTGTGCGGCGCGCATCATAACGCGATGCCGCCAGTCCGAAGGTGAACGCCAGAATGAATGCCAGCAGTCCCAGCGTTGCCGCGACCATCGCCCCCACGGGGCCTTCTTTTTCATCGTTGTAGCGCTGGTGACGATAGCGCCCGCCCCGGAAGCCGAATTCGATCGCAGCCAGGACGATTGCCACCGTCAGAACAAAAAATGCGGACAGCGGAAGTTTGTCGAGAGTGGTCGTCATCGCCTGCCCGCGCTGGTGTCAATGGGTTTGCCACACTTGCCGCTGAAATCTGACGCCGGCTATACCACCCCAAAGTTCCGTCATGAACTCCCCACCGTCCGCGCGGCCTCCTCGGACGATCGCACGAAGTACGCGGTGCGCGACTGTTCGATATCTTCAGGCCGCATCGTGCCAAACAGGTGCAGAATCCGGGCCACGATGCCAGTCCAGCCCGTCTGATGGCTGGCGCCCAGACCGGCGCCGTTGTCGCCGTGAAAATACTCGTAGAACAGCAGCGCGTCTCGCCAGTGCGGGTCGGTCTGAAACTTCGACGCTCCGCCAAACACAGGACGCGCGCCGTCCGCATCGCGCAGGAAAATCGCCGACAGTCGCCGGCCGATTTCCTCCGCCACCTGGTACAGGTTCATCCTGCGTCCCGAACCGGTCGGGCACTCCACGGTGAAGTCGGGACCGTAGTAGGAGTAGTAGTTGAGGAGCGCGCGGATGATCAGCGCATTCACCGGCATCCAGATCGGTCCGCGCCAGTTCGAGTTGCCGCCAAACATCCCGGTGTCGGATTCCGCCGGCAGGTACGACACGCGGTACTCATTCCCGCCCGCGTGCATCACGTATGGATGCTCGGCGTGATACTTCGACAGCGAGCGGATTCCGTAGTCGCTCAGGAACTCGCTCTCATCGAGCAGCTTCTCCAAAACTCGCCGCAGCCGCGTCTCATCGAGGATCGACGCCAGATGTCGGCCGCTGACTCCCTGCTTGCGCGGATCATGAATGGATTCGCACAGTTCGGGGCGCGATTCGAAAAACCATTTCAGGCGTTCGGCCAGAATGGGGTACATCGCCAGCAGCTTGCCGTCGAACACCGTGGTCGCGCACAGCGGCAACAACCCCACCATCGACCGCACCTTCAGCCGCTGGGCCCCGCCGTCCGGCAGCCGCAGCACGTCGTAGTAGAAGCCGTCCTCCTCGTCCCACATGCCGGTGTCGCCTCCCAGCCGCCCCATCGAAGAGGCAATCCACAGGTAGTGCTCCACGAACTTGATCGCCATGTCGGCGTAATCGGGGTCGGTCGTGGCCAGCTCTGCGGAGATATCGAGCATGTTCTGGCAGAAGAGCGCCATCCACGCAGTGCCGTCCGCCTGTTCCAGGTAGCCGCCGGTCGGCAACGGCGCGCTGCGGTCGAACACGCCAATGTTGTCCAGCCCCAGAAAGCCCCCCTCGAACACGTTGTGGCCGAACCGGTCCTTGCGATTCACCCACCAGGTGAAGTTCAGCAGCAGTTTCTGGAAGCAGCTTTTGAGCCACTCGCGGTCGCCGTCTCCGTCGGCGCCCTTCTCCATGCGATAGGTGAAGATGGTGGCCCAGGCATGGACCGGCGGATTGACGTCGCCGAAGTTCCACTCATAGGCCGGAATCTGTCCGTTGGGATGCATGTAGCGCTCGCGCAGCATCAGCTTCAGCTGTGCTTTCCCGAAGTCCGGGTCGACCAGCGTCAGGGCGATGACGTGGAACGCAAGGTCCCAGGCGGCGTACCACGGGTACTCCCACTTGTCCGGCATCGAGATCACGTCGCCGTTGTACATGTGATGCCAGTGCTCGTTGCGCGGCGCCCGTTTGCGCGTCGGTTTGAACGGGTCCGCACCGCGTTCCTCCAGCCACTTGTCGACGTC
>JAEUIG010000814.1 GCA_016795125.1 Planctomycetaceae bacterium
TCGCTGGCGTCGCTCTCTTCGCTGCTCTCATTCCCCGACGATGTCCCGCCAGTGAGTGCGACTCGCCCCCCCGCCTGCTGCAACTCCGGCAGCTCCCAACGCTCGTCCTGGGGCGGCTCCGGCCACAAGGTGCGCGGATCGGCCGGACCGAGTTCCAGTCGAAAGCGCGGCGCCTGGTCGAACAGCACGCGGAGCGACTGCAGCCGGCTGACGGCGATCACCGCCCCGTTCCGGTCTTCCAGGCGGACGGTTCCCGTCCACGGCAGCAGCAGCGTGCGGCGGCCCTTCGTCTCGAGCGCATACCGGCTCATCGGATCGGCGTACGTCCGGAAGAACTCGCGCGCGAACAGCAGCGCGTCTGCCGGCGTGCGAATCCAGGGAATCCACAACCGGATCCGACGTTCGCCGTGCAGTTCGCGGCTCTCCGGCTGCACGTAGTTGCCGCGAAACCGGTACGCGCGTCGTGCAATCCAGCCCGACTCGATGACGTCGTACACGTAGTCGCCCGTCAGCAGGAGGCGATTGAACAGCAGTTCGCGGTCCCGCGATTCCTCCAGCAGCGTCAGGTCGCGACCTTCGCGCAACACGGTCAGCAGGGTCGCTTGGGGACGCAGGAAGAAGAACGTGCCGGCCGCATTTACACCCCACGACGCACCGCGTGCCGCCAGCGCCAGCTGCTTGATGATCGACCGCGCCGATTCCTCGCCGCGGAACTTCACACTCTCGAGGCCCGCCGGTTCGACCGGCGCTTCGACCAGCGATGATGCGTACTGGATGTGCGTCGCCGGCACGACGTACCGCTGCAGCAGCAGCCGAACCAGATCGCTGATGTCCGGCGCGGAGTCAAAAGTCTCGACCGCGTGGTCCGGGTCGTTGACGAACAGGTCGGTCTGGCCGAACCGGTGCGGCGGCGCGTCCCCGCTGTCATCCGCAAAACCTCCCGGGAAGACCTCGTTCAGCTCGATCCCCATCCCTTCCAGCCGCAGCCGGACCCCGGCAGGGCTCGTCGCCGTCCGCTGTTCCACACGCCCGAGGTACCAGCGCTCGCCCGCCTCATATTCGAACGACAGCCAGTCCCCGATTTCGATCGCGCTTCGATCACCGAAACCGTCCTTGAGCGACAGTTCGCCCGCGCCGCAACCTCCCTGTTGATGCAGCTCGAACCAGCAGCCCTCGACGACGCGCGCCGTGATCTCCGTCGGCGCTCCCGCCGGGTCGGGTCCATGATGCAGTATCCGCCGCGCGAACATAGAGAGAGCCTTCAGCAGTCAGCTTTCAGCAATCAGCAAACAACTTCAGACCCACACTCAGCCCGGCGCCGACGAGTAAATCGCCGGATCAGCCGCATGGATCAGCGCCGAGTAGCTGAACAGTTGCGGCGCGGACAGATCGCTCTCGAACCGCACCGTCGTGCATCTCCGAAATGACCGGTACGTCGCACTGGCCGCATCGTGGTAAACGAAGAACTGGTAGACCGTATCGGGCGTCCCTGGCGACAGCGCCCCCCTCAATGCGGCGACTGCCGCGAACATCGACTCCTCGCCGAGCTTCAGTGCACCCGCTTGTGCGCCGATCTCCCCTTCAATCGCAATGTCGACGCCGTTCGCAGAGCGTCCGGCGATCGCGTCGCCGGCGGCCAAGGGCACCTTGAATCGCGCGAAGTCCCAACTGTCCTGAATCCGCACCGAAGTCACCGGCCGCGGCAACTCGTACAGCAGCCCACCCTTCCACACCGCCGGCTTGAACCGAAACATCCGTGTTCCCCCTCTCCCCCGCGAACCGTCCTGATCTCAACTCACGCTCCAATCGGGGGAGAGGGCCGGGGTGAGGGGTCCAGAAGCAGTCCATCTGTTCCCTTTGCTCCTCTGACACTTTGCCCCTCCCACTCACCCCCTCCGATTCCGCAACAACACCCCCTGCAGCCGCAGATCGCGCACGATGTCGTTCACTCCCGCCGCGCTCGCCACCTGGATCGTGATTCCGCCAAAGTGATTGGTCGTCTGCTGTTGCCGCACCATCGATTCTCCCGCCAGCGGCCGCGAGGAGACCGGAGCACGTACTCCATTCAGTGCGTCGAGAAACTCGCTGCCGAGGACGGCCGTTGTCTCGCGGCTGAGCACGTACTCGCCCGCTGAAAGCATCGCCGGCACCACGTCGCGACCCGCCGGACCTCCCACGAGTCCCCCCTCGGCAAAGTTGCGGACCGGTCCTCCTCCGCCCCCCGCAGGGCCGACCGGTCCAGCGCCGATCGGCATCACCGCCAGCGCCGCCAGCTGCGCCGCCACACTCTGAATCGCCTGGCTGAGCTGACCCAGCGAC
>JAEUIG010000854.1 GCA_016795125.1 Planctomycetaceae bacterium
ACTGGCCGCTGCGGCCGTCGAAGGCGCGCGGCGACGTATTTCAACTCGAAGCGCGCCGCGCAGCGGGATTGTCGGAGGAGTTCATCTCGCGCGTGCAAAGCGAGCCGGACGAATAGTTGGAGTTCCGTTCGTTGGAGTTCAGCGCTGGACTCCAACAAGCCCTTTCCGCATGATGCGGCCGTCATTTCTCACTCTCAAACGGGAACACACCATGACTCAGCAGCTCTCGCGGCGTGGCTCGGTTTCTCGTCGCCGGTTTGTGTCGCAGGCCGCATCGGCCGTGTTTGCGTTCAGCATCGTGCCGCGGCACGTTCTCGGCGGCGCGGGATTTGTCGCTCCCAGTGACACGCTGAACTTCGCCGGGATCGGCGCGGGAGGCATGGGGGGCGGCGACATCAGCACGATCGCCAAGCTGGGTGCGAATGTCGTCGCGCTGTGCGATGTCGATGAAGAACGGGCCGGGACGTTTCGCGCGTTTCCGAAAGCGCGGCGGTACAAGGATTTTCGCGAGCTGATCGACAAGGAGGCGGCGCACATCGACGCCGTCACCGTCGGTACGCCGGACCACATTCACGCCGTCGCGACGATGGCCGCCATCAAGGCCGGCAAGCATGTCTACTGCCAGAAGCCGTTGACGCACACGCTGCACGAATGCCGCGCGGTGACGGAAGCGGCGCGGAAGGCGGGCGTCGCCACGCAGATGGGCAATCAGGGGCACGCGACCGAAGGCTCGCGGCTCACCAACGAGTGGATTCAGGCCGGCGTGATTGGCGAAGTCCGCGATGTCCATGTCTGGTCGGATCGCGCCGGACGGCTCTGGAAGCAGGGCATCCCGCGTCCGACCGAAACCGTCGCCGTCCCGCCGACGCTGGACTGGAACCTGTGGCTCGGGCCGATCCACGAGCGGCCGTATCATCCGGCCTATTGCCCCACGTTGTGGCGCGGCTGGTGGGATTTCGGCACCGGCGCGATGGGGGACATGGGGTGCCACATCATCGATCACCCCGTCTGGGCGCTGAACCTCGGCGCCCCGACGCATGTCGAATCGCGCACCACGCTCGACGGCTCGTTCCTGGCCGACAACCAGCCGAACTTCGAAACCTACCCGGTCGCCGCGATGATCTACTACGACTTCCCGGCCCGCGGCAACCTCCCTCCGGTCCGGATGACGTGGTACGAGGGGGGCCTGATGCCCCCCGCTCCTGCCGGAATGCCGGACGGCGAACGCCTGCCCGACAACGGCGTGCTGTACATCGGCAGCAAGGGAGTGATGTATCACAGCTCCCACGGCGGCATGCCGCAACTCCTGCCGCGCGGACTGCACGAGGAGGCCGACAAGGTCCCGAAAACGATGCCGCGCTCGGCCGGCCATTACGAAGAATGGGTCGCCGCCTGCAAGGGGGGACCGGCCGCAGTCTCGAACTTCGACTACGCCGGCCCGATGACCGAAATCGCCCTCCTCGGCGTCCTGTCACTGCGCGCCCCCGGCCGCAGACTCGCCTGGGACAGAGAGAATCAGAAGATCACCAACGCCCCGGAACTGAACCAGTACGTCCACACCGAGTACCGGCCGGGGTATTCGTTGTAGCGATCCGAGGAGGCGCCATTCACTCCCTTCTCCCCTCGCGCAGTCCGCCGACCCCGCAGCGGCAGCCGAGAGGGGAGAAGGTGGCCGCAGGCCGGATGAGGGGACCGCATCAACGCACCGACTCGGCCCTCACCCTCGGTCGATCAGCAGACGCAGTGCCCCGGTGCAGGACGGACAAAAAGCCGCTAAACTCTGCCGATGCGAACCGACGACGGCCCGGAAGCATCCAGGAGACGAGTCGGTCGCGATGTCCCCGTAGCTCAGTTGGATAGAGCGGCGGTTTCCTAAACCGCAGGTCGCAGGTTCGAATCCTGCCGGGGGTATTACGAAAGAATGGGGGAATGACGAAATGTCGAATGGCCGGGGCTGACTTGGGGCCGTCGGTCGGTTCGTAGAACGGGGTTTTTCTCGGGGGGCCGCTGACTGGACAGGGTTGTCCGGAACGGGCACACTCTGCCGTGATGCCCTCCCGGCGGCGTGGCTTGCGCTCACTGCCCGTTGCCAACGGCCATGTCGTTCCCTGCTGCGCCGCTGATGCCCTCACAGCATACGTTTCACGCTTACCAGACCGACAACTACTACGACGAGCTGATCGACGGCCAGGGGACGCCCCGGCCCGGCGCCAGGCTGCTGGTCGACATGATCAACTCCCTCGCTCCCGGCGACCTGCGCCGCCGGCAGGAGGAGATCGAACGCGCCCTCCTGCGGATGGGGATCACGTTCACCGTCTACGGCGACCAGCAGGGGACCGAGCGGATTTTTCCGTTCGACATCGTCCCGCGGATCGTCGAGGCGTTCGAGTGGAGTCACATCGAGGCCGGACTGAAGCAGCGGATCACCGCGCTCAACCGGTTTATCAACGACGTGTACCACGACCAGACGATTCTGAAGGAAGGGATCGTCCCGCGCGACCTGGTGCTGAACGCCAAGTCGTACCGTAGCGTGTGCCAGGGGCTGCGTCCGCCGAACGACGTGTGGTGCCACATCACGGGCACCGATCTGATCCGGCACAGCGACGGCGCGATCTACGTGCTGGAGGACAACATGCGATGTCCGTCCGGCGTGTCGTACGTGCTGCAGAACCGGCTGATGATGAAGCGGAGCTTTCCGCAGGTGTTCGCGGCGTCGCAGGTGCGGCCGGTGGTGGATTACGCGAGCCGGCTGTACGCGACGCTGGCGAGCCTGGCGCCGGCCGGCGTCAACGATCCGACGGTCGTGCTGCTGACGCCCGGCATCTACAACTCCGCCTACTACGAGCACTCGTTCCTCGCCCAGCAGATGGGCATCGAGCTGGTGGAGGGCCGCGACCTGATCGTCCGCGACGGCTGGGTCTTCATGCGGACGACCGACGGCCTGCAGCGGGTCGACGTGATTTACCGCCGGATCGACGACGACTTCCTCGACCCGCAGGCGTTCCGGCCGGACTCGATGCTGGGGGTTCCGGGCCTGATGGATGCTTATCGCAAGGGGCATGTCGGGCTCGCGAACGCGCCGGGGACTGGAGTCGCTGACGACAAGGTGATCTACGCGTACGTCCCGGAGATGATCCGCTTCTATCTCAACGAGGAGCCGATCCTTCCGAACGTGCCGACCTACCTGTGCGCGCGGGAGGAAGACCGCAAGTACGTTCTCGCGCACCTACCGGAACTGGTCGTCAAGGCGGCGAACGAGGCGGGCGGCTATGGCATGCTGATCGGGCCGCACTCGACGCCGCAGCAGCAGGCGGAATTTGCTGCGAAAATCGAGGCTCACCCGCGCGAGTACATCGCCCAGCCGACGCTGGCCCTGTCGCGCGTGCCGACGCTGGTGGACGATCACCTGGAAGGGCGGCACGTCGATCTGCGGCCCTACATCCTGTACGGCAAGGACATCTGGGTGCTCCCCGGCGGGCTGACCCGCGTCGCCCTGCGGAAAGGTTCGCTGGTCGTCAACTCGTCGCAGGGAGGCGGCAGCAAGGACACCTGGGTGATGGCCCGCTCGCAGGAAGAAGCCGCCGAGCCGGACACGACTTTGTAAATCCGAAATCCGAATCTCGAAATCCGAATGGGCTGCTGCGGTCCATCGAAAATAGACCATCGACCATCGTCCCCATGCTGTCTCGCGTTGCTGATTCGATTTACTGGATGGCTCGCTACGTGGAACGCGCCGAGAACCTGGCGCGGTTCATCGACGTGACGCTGAACGTCTTGCTCGATCACCCGGAGGATGCCGACCGGCAGTGGGCTCCGCTGGTCAATACCACCGGCGATGACGAGTATTTTGCCGCGCATTACGGGGCGGCGACGGAGGCGAACGTCATTCGCTTTCTGGCGTTCGACCGCGAATACCCAAACTCCATCATCGCTTCGCTGGTCGCGGCGCGCGAAAACGCGCGAACC
The DNA here is from genome assembly GCA_016795125.1 of Planctomycetaceae bacterium. Taxonomy (GTDB): domain Bacteria; phylum Planctomycetota; class Planctomycetia; order Planctomycetales; family Planctomycetaceae; genus JAEUIG01. The sequence continues at coordinate 3,967 of JAEUIG010000854.1, forward strand.
GTGCGAGAGGTCATCTCGTCCGAGGCCTGGGAACAGCTTAACGAGTTTTACCTGTTCGTGCGGAACGCCGCGCACGAATCGATGCCGCCGCAGCCGGTCGATTTCTTCGCCGCCGTCCGGCAACACAGCCATCTGTTCAACGGCGTCCTCGACGCCACGATGTCGCACGACAAGGGCTGGCACTTCGCCAACCTCGGACGGCTGCTCGAACGCGCCGACAAGACCAGCCGCATTCTCGACGTCAAGTACTTCACGCTGCTGCCGCAGGTGCGGGACGTCGGCACGACGCTCGACGACCTGCAATGGTCGGCCGTGCTGCGATCGGTCAGCGGATTCGAAATGTATCGCAAGCGTTACCACGCCATCACCGTGCGGCGGGTCGTGCAGTTCCTGATTCTCGACCGGGCGTTTCCGCGGGCGGCACGATTCTGCATCGCCGGCGCCGACGCCTCATTGCACGAAATCTGCGGCACCGCGACCGGAACCTATTGCAACTCCGCCGAACAGCAGTTGGGGCGGCTGCGCGCCGAACTGGAGTTCACGGACGTCGAGTCCATCATTCAGGGAGGCCTGCACGAGTACATCGACCGCTTCCAGACGCAGCTCAACACCGTCAGCGAGGCGGTCAATGAGACCTTCTTCGAAGCGCGGGCCGATGGACAACAGCAGCAACAGTGGCAACGGCAAGTTTCATCCTGACGGTTGCGACCGCAGGATGTGAATTGTGTCCGCTACCACTGTTGATACGACTTCCACGCCTCGCGTGGATCGTATCCCGCACCAGGCCGGCCATCGTGGATGACGATGCCGTAGCGGAGGTGAAACTCGGTGCCTGGCGCGACGACGACCGAGCTGGCTTCCCCCTTCGTGAACGCCTGCTGGCCGAACGGATTGGCCACCAGCAGGCCGTAGTCCCGCGCGTGCCACCAGGGCTTGCGGAAATTGTCGCGGTGGGACAGCAGCGTGACGCCGACGGGTTTGCCGTTGATCGCCCCGCTGTAGTCGCACCAGTCGCCGGCATGCCCCCACACGGCGCGGGCCGTGGTGCGGAATTCGCTATCGGTGATGCAGGCGCCGGTGCCGGTCTTCTCGATCAGCGGAGTCGCGAGCCGTACGCCCAGCCCCATCTCTTCCTGATCTCCAAACTTGAACTCCTGCGGCGACGAAAACCGGCTTTCCACGATCAGCAGGTACGCGTCGCCCGCGCGCCCCCCCTGCGTCAGGTAATACTGGCACGCCTCATCACAGACGGCCGCATCGTGCGCCGCATTCCAGTAGCGATTACGCACCGCAAAGGTCAGGATGCCCCGGGCGTAGGCCGGCTTCTCGAGGAACTCGATGTGTTCGACGGCCGCTTTGCCGCGCCACGAGTCCGCGCCGCTGAGGTCGCCGAACGCCAGCCAGATCCCGGGATGGTACGTCGCGTGATCCTGCAGGTCTCCTTCCTGCGGGGGATAATTCCGGGTGACCTGGATGCCGGCCGGCGTGTGCACGTCCGAGAAGGACGGACGCGGGACCTCGGTGTCCCGGTAGACGTACTTCGCGACAACCTGGTCGCCGGAATGAATCACGAGCGCCCCCGGTTGCTCCTCCACGCGAAACACGGGGTCGGCCAGTGCTGAAGCAGCAGTGCAGAGCGTCGCACACAGCGAGACTGCAACGGCGCGCGTGACGAACGAATTCATGTCGATCTCCGGAGGGCGTGTGAGATGGCCGAGTCTACTCGCGATATCGGGGAATAACACGCGTATCGGCTTTGGTGAGTGCAACGACAGCAGGTTCCGCGAATCGCGGTCGTTCGCGTCCACGATGAGCCACACGTCTGTTGTCGGCCCGCATCCGGCCTTCGGCCCGATTCTGCACGGCACCCGGATCGCTGTATTCAACTTTCAGCAGGTGAGGTTCGGGGCGTCAGCGCCGCTGGCAGCACAACTCCGACGGGTCGCAGCAGGTCGCGTGGGTGTCGCACCGTCCTTGCGTCAGAGAGTCGACGTCACCTGCGCTCGGGACGCTCAAGCGATGCGACTCGAACGCCCTGGACGGACAGGCCGCGAACCGACAGCGCGCATGAATTGACCGCCTCTCAGTGCGTGTTGAGCGCCTGGACCTCTTCAATCAGTGCGCTGCTGAGCGGCGGGGTGCGGAGCCCCTGCATCGGCCCGCCGGCGTTGGCGGCGAGGATGTCGGCCAGCGACGTGGTTGTCGCAGGGATCAGCTTGCACGACCAGTTCTGGCTGAACGTGTTCCATTCGACCGGCCAGTTGTCGGCAAAGGGAACCTGCTGTGTATTGCCGCTCTGGTCGAGGTACGTGTAGACCCAGCTACCGTTGATGTACAGATACCGGGACCGCGGAATAAAGAGCGTGATCGCCGCATAGGTCTGCGCATCAGCCGCCCGGCTGAGCGGATTGCTGAACATCCGCGGCGCGTTCGTGTCGACATGCCGGCGGTAGGCGACGCCGACGTAGCTATAGTCGTCGTGGAGCGTCGTCTGCGTCGGTCCGGTCTGGAAGTCCCGCAGGATGAACGGCACATTGGTTGTGGAGTATTCACTATCGAGCAGTTGCATCAATTGACCGCACGCGGCGCTGTGGAAGAGTCGAGCGAAGCCGGACATCGCCGCCTCCTCTTCGGCGAAGCCGAGACCGCGGGTCACGTCCGTATCGGCCACCCACTGCCGCAGATACAGTTTCGCGTACGCTTCGCGCCGGTTGCGGGCCTCCTGCAGGTAGGCGAGTCCATTGCCGACCGCTGAGTAATCCGGCTGATACGGTTCCGGATCGACGACCGGCAACGTGCGGGAGAGTGGATCGGTCTCGCCCGCGTAGGCCACCGGCTCGACCGACGTACGCCAGAGCACGCCAATCTGCGGGCCTCGCACTCCCGCCTGGTAGTTCGGCTGACGCAGCATGTTCGTGTTCAGCGAATCGAGATGCTGTTGCCGCAGTCCGTGGCGCAGGGCGATTTCGAGTGTCATGTCCTGGGCGAGCGACGGAACGAGCGACACGACCGTTCGCTGGAACTCGGGGATCAGGTGATCGCGCGTCTGCTGTCCCGCTGATCCAGGCGTCCCCAGGATGTGTTCGAAGACCGGCAACATGGCCTGCGACGCCGTGGCCGCCATCTCGCTCCACGCCGTCACGAACTCCTGCTCCAGCGGCGCTTTGGCGGCGATTGCCTGATCCAACCCCTGGAACTTGGAGAACGAAGCGCCGTTGAACTTTCCTCCGGCGGTGACCCACGCCGACAGCAGTTCGGGGACGTAACCGGCGGCGTTGCGGTCGCGGGCTTCGCGAAGGAAAGCCGTCACGGCGAAGACATCCGCCTCCAGGTGGTTGCTGAAGGCGATCGCATTCATGCCGCGGGCGAGGACGACCCCGCCGGAGAGGGTCGCCATATCGGCGGCATTCTGCATCCGCACCTTGTCGTCATGCTGCTTGGCGACGTTGAACACCATCATCAGCAGCATGGTGAACATCAGCAGCGTGAAGACCGTCAGGATGCTGACGGTGCCGCGGTCGTCGGCGTGGAGCGAGCGCAGGCGGAGCAAGCGATTTTGGATTCTGGATTTTGGATTCTGGAATGAGCAGCGATCTCCCCTCTCCCCCCGGGAGAGGGGTCGGGGGTGAGGGCGGCGACCAGTGGCGTCCGCTGCACCACGACGCGTCGAGACTGACCGACCACTACGGCGCATGGGGGTACACCGATTTCAGGCCTTCGATCGTGAGCGTAGCCGAGCCGCGGAGCCAGGTTTTGTGGACGCCGGATTCCTGTTCGATCATGGGGGCGACGTCGTCGACGCGGTCGTCGTAACGCTGCAGCATACGCGCCAGAAACCGCCCCGGTCCCGGCAGCAATGCAAAGTGATGCTGAACTTCGACGGTGACCGGGTCCTGCCAGCCGACTTCACTTTGTACGTACGCGACCGTCGGATGGTCGACCGGGTTGTAGGTGGGACCGTGCACCGAGGTTGATCCGGCCCCGGAGTTCTTGTCGACAAAGCTGATCACGACGCGCGTGTTCTGGAGGCTGTAGGCCAGCTTGTTGCGCAGCCGTTGCGGCATCACGCTGTTCGCGGCGGATGACGGCGCCAGCACGGCGGACATGGTCACCAGGGCGTCGGCAGTCCCATTCCCGTTCAGCACCGCGGAGTTTCCGCCACCGACGGCACGCGACGGGGCAATCGGAACGCACGCGAGCGCGGCGGCGTCCAGGATCTTGGCGTACTTCGGACTGTTCTGGGCCGTCGCGAAGTCAATGGTGGCGGGCAGGCCCTGAATGATTGTTCCGGCCGGCAGCACGTTCTCCGGTTCCTGCTCACTCACATACGCCGGAATCCACACCGACGCGGAGCGCGCCGCGGCGAACGCCGCGGTGTTCACGGTGATGAGGCCGACCATCACCAAGGCCACCTGAACGATGAACAGCACGATGATCAGGAACACCGGCAGCACGAGCACGAACGACAGGCTTTGCACGCCCCCCGCTTCGCAGCGATGGATGTCGCGCAATCTCGCCACGCAAAGCCGCGCGCCGCTGAGCCGGATCAGCCCCTGCATGGCTGCAAACAGGATCGCCATGGCGAACAGGCAGGGGAGACAGGCTTTGAGCAGTTCTTGATGCACGTGGGAGCCGTTCGAAGGGATCAGTCCCATAGTGTCCCGCTTGCGAGGGCCATGTGGCAAGGGGAAAACGTCGGGTTGGCACAGCATCGCGGAAGCTGTGCCGCAGGTACAGGAAACGGCAGCAGACGTGTCCGAACTATGAGACCGCGATGCTCGTGCGTTTGCGTGGCGAGCGTCAACGGCCTTCGCCACGCCCTTATCAGGGCGTGCCACCCGACGATTGGCGCCACCCGATTAAAACGATGTGACGACGATGTTTCCTGGAGCTATACCCGCACTGCACCTGCCGCCTGGACGGCGGCGATATTCGGGTAGCCGTTGACGGCCATCAGCAGGTCGGCTTCCGCGAGGATGCTCCGCAAGACGTGCGCGGCGCCTTCCGCCCCCTCAAGGGCAAGCCCGTAGACATAGGGACGCCCGATGCCGACCATTCGCGCACCAAGGGCGATCGCCTTGACGACGTCGCTGCCGGACCGGACGCCGGAATCGAACAGGACGGGAGTGCTCCCCGCCGCCTCGACGACCGCCGGGAGCAGGTCGAGGGCGGCGACTCCGCCGTTCGCCTGCCGGCCACCGTGGTTGGAGCAGTAGATGGCGTCGGCGCCGCCGTCGATGGCGCGGCGCGCATCGTCGGGATGGCAGATGCCTTTCAAAACGATCGGCAGTTTCGTCATGCCCTTCAGCCAGGGAAGGTCCGACCACGTCAGCACCTTCCCGAACGTCGCCGCAAACGTGCGGACGGCCGCGGGGACATCGTCTTCGGGA
>JAEUIG010000856.1 GCA_016795125.1 Planctomycetaceae bacterium
ATTCGACATTTTTGCAATCTGACATTCCTCATTCCGATTTCCGCCCGTCGGTTGCATCTTCCCGCCTGCCCCCCCATTCTGTAAGGCCGCACGCGTTGCGAATTGATCCCGCCTCCCGAAATCCCCGCTGAATCCCCATGAGCGACGCCCGTCCTGCCAAGACCCCGATGAACACGGTGGCCTGGCTGATCTGCATCATCGCCTCCATCGGCTTTGCTTTTGACATCTACGAACTGCTGATGCTGCCCCTGATCGCGCGGCCGGCCCTGCAGGAACTGCTCGGTCCGTCGGCCGTCCCGGGCAGCCCGCTGTTCCAGATGTGGATCGGCCGGTTGTTCTTCATCCCGGCCTTTGCCGGCGGCGTGTTCGGCCTGTTCGGCGGCTATCTGACCGACCGCCTCGGCAGGCGTCGCGTGCTCACGTGGAGCATCCTGATCTACGCCTTCGCGGCGTTCGCCGCCGGGTTCTCGACCTCCATCTGGATGCTGCTGTTCTTCCGCTGCTTCGTGTTCATCGGCGTGTGCGTCGAGTTTGTCGCGGCCATCGCCTGGCTGGCCGAACTGTTCCCGGAGCGCGATCAGCGCGAGAAGGTCCTCGGTTTCACGCAGGCGTTCTCGTCGGTCGGCGGTCTATTGGTCTCGCTCGCCAGTATCCTGGCCGTCAGCTATTCGATGAAACTTCCGGCGATTCCCGACCTCTCCTGGCTGCCGCATGGGCCGGAACTCAAGTTTGATCCGCACGGCGCGTGGCGGTACACGCTCATGTCGGGACTGATCCCCGCCATCCCGCTGATCCTCATCCGCCCGTTCCTGCCCGAATCCCCGTCGTGGCAGGCGAAGAAAGACGCCGGGACGCTGCGGCGACCGTACATCGGCGAGCTCTTCGCACCGCAGTTGCGTCGCACGACGATCATCACGGCGCTGATGTTCGCGTGCAGCTACGGCGCGGCCTTCGGCGCGATTCAGCACATCCAGCAGATCGTTCCCGGCCTGCCGGAGGTCAAGGCAAAGACGGAAGGCATGCCGCCCAAAGAAGCCAAGGCGACGCAGACGAAGATGGCCGGCGTTGTCACGACGGTGCAGGAGGTTGGCGGCCTGTTCGGCCGGTTCATTCTCGCGTTCCTCGTCGTCCGTGTGCTGAGCCAGCGGAAGCTCATCCGGATGTTCCAGATTCCGGGCCTGATCCTGATGCCGTTCGTGTTTGGCTACGCGGCCGTGCAAAACCTCAACCTGCTGTACGTCGGCATTTTCCTGGCGGGGCTGCTGACCGTCGGGCAGTTCAGCTTCTGGGGGAACTACCTGCCGCGCGTCTACCCGGTCCATCTCCGGGGGACGGGCGAAAGCTTCGCCGCCAACATCGGTGGCCGCATGATCGGCACGTCCTTCGCCTGGGTGACCGCCACGCTGGCGACCAAGGACTTCATGCCCGGCACCGGCGAAGCCCGCGTCGCCTACACCGCGGCCATCGTGGGGACGTTCGTCTACCTGGCCGGGTTTATCCTCAGCTTCTTCCTGCCGGAACCGGCGGAAGAACTGATGGAGTAAAGGAGCAGAGTGGCAACGATGCAGAGGGGCAAGGGGAGAAAATGGCAGCCCTTGCACGCGTTTTCTCCGCCGCTGTGCGACTTTTTCGCTCCGACGATACTCCCCTACTCAGCGTCCCTGTCCGTGCCCTATAATCTGCTGCTTCCCCGACGGCGCTGAAATTGCGCGCCGGTCGGGATGCGACGCCGCAGAGTGCTCGCCGGCGGCCGCCTGCGGCTTTCCACTGAACGGAAGCCCTGAATCCTGAATCCCGAATCCCGACCCCTCCGTTGAACACCGAGTTCATTCGTAACTTCTCGATCATCGCCCACATCGACCACGGGAAAAGCACCCTGGCCGATCAACTCCTGCTGCGCACCGGGGCGATCACCGAGCGCGAATTCCGCGAGCAGATCCTGGATGACCTAGATGTCGAGCGCGAACGCGGAATCACCGTGAAGGCGCGCGCCGTCGCACTCACCTACAAGCAGAAGAGTTCGGGAAACACTTACCAGCTCAACCTGATCGACACGCCGGGACACGTCGACTTCCATTACGAAGTCTCCCGCAGTCTGGCTGCCTGCGAAGGCGCTCTTCTGCTGGTCGACGCTTTCCAGGGGGTCCAGGCGCAGACGGTCGCCAACGCCTACGCGGCCATCGAGGGCAACCTGGCGATCATTCCGGTCGTCAACAAGATCGATCTCCCGGTCACACGCGTCGACGAGATTCTGGATGAGATCGAAACGGTCCTCGGCCTCGACGCCACCGGCGCGGTCAAGGTCAGCGCCAAGAAAGGGATCGGCATCGAGGAAGTCCTCGATGCCATCGTCGAACGCGTTCCTCCGCCCGCCGGAAAGCCCGACGCCCTGCTGCAGGCGCTCGTGTTCGACAGCAAGTACGACGACTACCGCGGCGTTGTGACCTATCTCAGAGTCGTGGAAGGAACCGTCAAGCTCGGCGAAAAGGTCCGGTTCATGAAGGCCGGCACGTCGCACGAGATTCTCGAAATCGGCCAGTTCCGGCCCAACATGATCGCGTGCGACGAACTCGGGCCCGGCCAGGTCGGGTACATCATCACCGGCATCAAGGTGCTGGGGAACGTGCACGTCGGCGACACCGTCACGCTCGCCGGCAATCCCGCCAAAGAAGCGCTGCCCGGCTACAAGCATCCCAAGCCGATGGTCTTCTGCGGGATGTTCCCGATCGACGCCACCGACTTCGAGAACCTGCGCGAAGAACTGGAGAAGATGGCGCTCAACGACGCCAGTTTCTCCTTCTCGCCCGAAACCAGCGACGCGTTGGGATTCGGCTTCCGTTGCGGCTTCCTCGGCATGCTGCACATGGAGATCATCCAGCAGCGGCTGGAGCAGGAAGCCAACGTCGACCTGCTGCAAACGGCACCGAACGTCACCTACGAAATCGTGAAGCCCGGCGGCGAGGTGATGCTGATCGACAACCCGGTCCTCGTCCCGGACTCCGGCCAGATCCAGGAGTTCCGCGAACCGGTCGCGCGCGTCACATTCATCGTCCCGAGCACGA
>JAEUIG010000772.1 GCA_016795125.1 Planctomycetaceae bacterium
GGGCGGACGACAAGCGGCGGATGCTTCACCCATCAGCCCGCGCGCTCACAATCACGCGGAACTGGTACTTCGACATCCGCGTCCCGATGACCAGCACGTTCTCGCCGGGACTGAGGCGTGCGGCGCTGACCACAATGCGCCCGCCGATCGGCTCGTCGTTCACGATGCATCCCAGATAGCTGCCTCGATCGCGGACGATGGGGCCATGCTCGTCGATCACGATCTCGCAATGATTGCGCGAGACGTGATACGGCTTCTGGTCGATGAGCCACAGATCGTTGAGATCGCGCGCTTCCGACTCGGCGCCGTCGCTGGCGCGGCCGATCCGCAGCGGGAACTGTGCCACCCGCAACCCGTTCTCCGGCAGCGTTTCCGCCGCCCGGTGCGTCAGCGGATGAACATCCACGATCCACTCGGAGGCCTCGCCGGCGCCGAGAGGGAGTGCTCCTTCAGGTTGCGACACGATCATCGAAGTCGACTCGGGCGGCGACGCCGCTGTCGATCCCGCGTCTCCGACCGCCGTCGTCGTTGCGAGCGACCTCAGCCGCTCGAACAGCGCCCGCACGTAGGGCAACGTCCGCCCCGGCTGGCGCACCAGACCGTCTTCAAATTCGTCGCGGGTCATCACCGTGACCCGCCCCGGACTGGCAGCCCTCGCGGTGCAGTCCCGCGGCCGTTCCTCGATCAGCCCCATCTCGCCGAACACGGTCCCGGGCCCCAATCGACGCGCGACATTCCTCGGCCCGTCCAGCAGTTCCACCGCGCCTTCATGCAGCAGATACGCACAATCCCCCGCATCCCCGCGGCTGAAGAACACGTCCCCAACCCCGAACTCCTGCTCGCTCATCCTGAAAACTCCGACTCTGCCCGTGGTTCTCGCACTCGCTGCCAATCTCCGAACGTCTCTTTGTGTCCTTCGTGCCTTTGTGGTTTCCTCCCACATCCAAAGTCAAGGATTGAACCACAAAGACACGAAGGACACAAAGAAAAGGGCTTGCGCGACCATCCGCCCTACGGCTCAATGAACGATCCGCTTGATGCCGTCCTTCAACAAGGGCACATTGAAGTTAATCAGCAAGCCGAGCCGGCATCCGGTGAGCTTGGGGTAGGTGAGGATCTGGGCTTCGTGGACCGGGTGCAGCTTCTCGACGGCCTTCGTTTCAACGATCACGCACTCATCAACGAGAATGTCGATCCTCAAGCCGGATTCCAGACGGACCCCGTCGTGGACGACAGGCAGGTCCAGTTCGTGTCGGAACGCGAGGCCACGTTTCGACAGCTCGTGGCACAGACAGACTCGATAGACGGATTCGATCAATCCCGGCCCAAGCGCACGGTGAACAGCGATCGCCGCATCCACCACCTCTTTCGCAACCTGGTTTGCCCGGTCCGGAATCGGATCAAATTGCTGGCCCATCCTCTTTGTGCCCTTTGTGTCTTTGTGGCAAAGCCTTTGCCTTCTGCCGGAAGATTGAACCACAAAGACACAAAGAGCACCAAGAAAAAGAACGGCTAAAACGCGAACACCCCGGCCGCTCCGTCGGGCCGGGGTGCTATCGCGTGAGAGTCGCCACTCCGTCAGCGGCGTCTCAGGCTGGACGGTCGTGAGATCAGTTTCAACTGCACCCCATGCTCGCGCCGCAGTTGTGGCACAGGTAGCAGTTGCCGTTGCGGACCGTGATCGCGCCGCAGTTGTCGCACGCCGGGGCGTCCGACTGGAACGTCGCGAACTGCTGGCTCCGCGAAGAGACGGCCAGTTCCGCAGCAGCCGGCGACACAGACGCCGTTGCCTGCTGACGGGTCGTCGCGAATCCGATCGTCCGCGAAGGCGCCGCCACCGGCGCGTTCTTCGGGATGTCGTGCTCCTTGAGCAATTGCTCAATGGCCTGCACGGCGACCACGCCGCTGTCGTCCACGCTCGGCGGCATCGGCGACTTGCCGGCCGTGTCGCGCTGCGGAGCGTTCGCTTCCCGGTAGCCCGGGATGAACTGCATCCCCAGCCAGCGGAAGATGTAGTCCGGCACGCTCTTGGCGATGGGGATGTCAGGATTGCGCGTCATGCCGGACGGTTCGAACCGCATGTGGCTGAACTTGTCCACCAGGGCCTTCAGCGGCACGCCGTACTGGAGGGCCAGCGAGGTCAGCGTGCCGATGACGTCCATCAGTCCGCCGACTGTCGAGCCTTCTTTCGCCATCGTGATGAACAGCTCACCCGGCGAACCATCGTCGAACAGACCGACGGTGATGTAGCCTTCGTGATTGCCGACCGAGAACTTGTGCGTCAGCGACTGGCGAGTTTCGGCCAGGTGCCGGCGAGCCGGTCCGCGCGGTTCGGGAGCAACAGCGGGCTCACGCCCGCCGCTCGCCTGGGCTTTCTTGCGATCGCCTTCCTTGGAGGTCGCCAGCGGCTGCGACTGCTTGGAGCCGTCGCGATAAATGGCGAGCGCCTTGAGGCCGAGCTTCCAGCCTTCGATGTAGGCCTGCTCGATGTCCTCGACGGTCGAATCGGCCGGCATGTTGACGGTCTTGGAGATGGCGCCGGAGAGGAACGGCTGGGCGGCCGCCATCATCGTGACGTGCGCCTGCCAACCGATCGTCCGGGTTCCTTTCGCCGCCTTGAACGCGCAGTCGAAGACCGGCAGGTGGTCGGACTTCAGGCCCGGCGCGCCTTCGATCGTCTCTTCGCTCTCGAGGTATGCCAGGATGCCTTCAATCTCCGGCTGATCGTAGCCGAGCGACTTGAGCGCCACCGGCACGGTGCGGTTGATGATCTTCATCATCCCGCCGCCGGCGAGCTGCTTGTACTTCACGAGGGCGATGTCCGGCTCGATGCCGGTCGTGTCGCAGTCCATCATGAAGGCGATCGTCCCGGTCGGAGCGAGCACCGTCGCCTGCGCGTTGCGGTAGCCGTACCGGCGACCGGACTGCAGGCACTCGTTCCACACCTGACGGGCGGCGTCCTTGAGGTACCGCGGGCAGGCCGGGTGAATCTTCTCGACCGCGTCGCGGTGCATCTGCATGACGTCGAGCATCGACTGCTCGTTGTCGCGATACCCGGCGAACGGCCCCATGCTGGAAGCAATCTCGCTGGACGTGAGATAGCCCTGGCCGTTCAGCAGCGCCGTCAGTGCACCGCAGATGCCGCGCCCGGCGTCGCTGTCGTACGGGATGCCCATCGACATCAGCATGCTGCCGAGGTTCGCGTAGCCCAGTCCCAGCGGACGGAACAGGTGCGAGTTCTCGGCGATCGTCGGCGTCGGATAGCTGGCGTGATCGACCAGGATTTCCTGCGCCGTGAGGAAGATCGCACAGGCGCGGCGGAACCGTTCCACGTCGAACGTCCCGTCCTCACGCTGCATCTTCTTCAGGTTGATGCTGGAGAGGTTGCAGGCCGTATCGTCCAGGAACATGTATTCGCTGCAGGGGTTCGAGGCGTTGATCGGCCCCGACTTCTTGCAGGTATGCCACTGGTTGATCGTCGTCTCGTACTGCAGGCCCGGATCGCCGCAGTACCAGGTGCCTTCGGCGATTTCCCGCATGA
>JAEUIG010000053.1 GCA_016795125.1 Planctomycetaceae bacterium
GGCTGGAATCGCAGAAGCTGCTGGAGGGCCGGCGCGAGCTGGCGGGCGGACGCCGCCGGATCGTCTATCGCGTAACTCCCGCGGGCCGGAAGAAGCTCGCGGCGACCGTGGCGACGTGGCAGGACATCGTCGCCGCTGTGAACACCGTGCTGCAGGGAGGCGCCCATGGCCGGCCGGCAATGGCTTGACTGTCTGGAAGCGGAGTTGCGGCGTCGCAGTCTCCCCGCCGGCTATCGGGCGCGTCTGCTCGAGGAACTGGCGGATCACTTGTCCGAACTCGAACAGGAGACCACGAGCATGGATGCTCAAGTGCTGCTGGAAGAACGGATTGGACGTCCCGAAGCGGTCGCGGCAGAGGCGCGGTCGGAGTTCGACCGCCGTACATTCGCCGGCCGACACCCGGTGCTGGTCTTCGGAGTGACTCCGGTGCTTCTCGTTCTGGGGCTGCTCCTGGCCTCACTGCTGGTCGCGTGGGGAGTCGCCTGGCTGGCCTGTCTGACAACTCCGCAGTTACGGGAGCAAACGATCCCACCGACGGCGATGCAGTTGGGCGTCATGCAGGCCGTCGTCTGGTTTGTGCGGCTGACTCCCTTCGTCGTTGTGGCGTGGGCGTTCGCCCGCGAAGGACGCCGGATCCAACGCCCGAAGTCGATCTTGCTGTCCACGGCGATTGTCTCGGCGCTGGCATTCGTGTTCTGGATGGCCGTGCGAGCACCCGCGGACGGAGTCGAAGGTCAGGTCGTCTTCGGCCTGGCGATCCAGCAGGTTCCGCACGCAGAACAATGGCTCCAGGCCGCGCTTCCGCTGGCAATCGGCGTCTGGACCTGGTGGTCCATGCAGCGCCGGGAGCGACAAGTTGGCGCGGCGTAGAAGTCAGTCCGCGCGTCGGTGTCAGGCGTCGCTCTCCCCTCTCCCTCCGGGAGAGGGGTCGGGGGTGAGGGCGGATAACGTGCGGCATGCCCTGCACCCCGACCTCTGCTTTCCGCAAACCGTCCCCGGCTGGTACACTGTGGCCCACATGCCGTGACCTGCGGAGCGGGCTCACGGGGACTTTGCCGTTCTGGCGAAGTCAATGAGTGATGGAGCAGCGGACGCAGCCGCACGGACAACGCGGCCGATGGCGTAGCGCGACATGGCACGGAGGCAGAACAATGACGGTCGAACTTTACCATCCCGGCTTGCGGGGCGTGGTTGTCGGCGAAACCGAGATTTCGCGGCTCGAAGGGGGCCTGCAGTATCGCGGGTACTGCATCTACGATCTGGCCGAGCAGGCCAGCTTCTGCGAAGTGCTGCACCTGCTCCTGTACGATGAACTCCCCTCCCCCGATGGCTTCGCGGATTTCCGCAGCATCCTGACCGAGGAGGCGGAACTCCCCCTGCAGGTGCAACTGCTGTTCGAGCATCTGCCGCTGCATAGCCAGCCGCTGGAGGCCGTGCGCACCGGAATCAGCCTGCTCGCGCATTTCGATCCGCAGCCGGACGATGACTTTCAGCAGGCGGCCGAAGCGCAGGCGGTGCGGCTGGTGTCGCGGATTCCGCTGCTCGTGGCCGCCTGGCATTCTCAGCGTCGCGGACTGCCGGCAGTTTCCGTCGATCCCGACTACGGCTTTGCCGCCAATCTGCTGCTGATGCTGCTGGGGCGTTCACCTACGCCGCTGGAAGAGCGGGCATTGGATGCGGCGCTCGTGGTGTGCGCGGAACAGGAATTCAACGCGGCGGCGTATGCGGCCCGCGTGGCGGCCTCGACGCAGGCGAACCTGTACTCGGCGATCCTGGCCGGCATGAGCACCGTCATGGGGCCGGCCTCCGGCGGCAATCTCGTCCGCGTGCTCGATCTGCTGGACTCCGTCGGCGACGTCGACGATGTCCCGGACTGGCTGGCCCGACAACCGGCCGACGCCCCTTTGCCGGGCTTCGGCCATCCGGTCTACGCCGACTGCGATCCGCGCGCAGCGATTCTCGAACGCTACTGCTGTGAACTGGCCGGCGCCCGCAACAACCGCTCGCTGGAAGAGAAAGCCGACGCCATCGAGCGCGCCGTCTGGGAAACGCGCCGGCTCCCTCCCAACATGGACTGGCCCCTGGCCCGGCTGCTGCACTACCTGAGCATTCCGGCCGACCTGCACCTGCCGGTGTTCGTCTGCTCCCGCGCGGCAGGCTGGTGCGCCCATGCCATCGAACAGGCCCGCGACGGCGAAGCGATTCGCCCGCGCGCCCGCTACCGCGGCGCCGAGGACCTGACGTTCACGCCGTTGTACGACAGGGGCTAGGGGCTAGGGACTAGGGAATTGGGATTAGGGAATTGGGATTAGGGAATAGCACAAGGTATCAAGCTTCCATTCCCTATTCCCTATTCACCATTCACCATTCCCTCGCTTACCCGAACAGCCGCGCGATCGGTTCGCCGTCGGCCAGCCGGAACGGCCTGTTCGTCTGGTCGTAGACTTCCGACTTCGGGTTGATGCCGAACCGCCACAGGATGGTCGCCGCGAGATCGCCGGGGCTGACCGGATCAATCTCGGGATAGGCCGCGATGCGATCGCTCGCGCCGTAGACCTGGCCTCCCTGCACACCGCCGCCGGCCATCAACACGGTCTGCACGTCCGGCCAGTGATCGCGGCCGGCGCTGCCGTTGATTTTCGGAGTGCGGCCGAATTCGCCCATCGAAATCACCAGCGTCGAATCCAGCAGTCCTCGTTCTTCCAGGTCGCCGATCAAGGCCGACAGCGCCCGGTCCGCCGGCGGAATGAGCTGCTTGTGACGCGGGAACAGCGTGGTGTGGCTGTCCCAGTTGGCATCCTGCCCGTTGTGCTGGCCGTCGAAAACCGCGACGACATTCACCCCGCCCTCGACGAGCCGTCGCGCGAGGAGAGCGCTTTGGCCGACGAGCGTCCGGCCATAGCGATCACGGGTTTCCGCAGATTCCTGTTCCAGATCGAAACTGGTGCGCACCGACTCCGAGGCGATCAGTTCCAGTGCTCTTTCCTGGTAGCCGCGCATTCTGCGGGCCGACTCATCCGCCTCGCCGCCGCCAAGCATCTCCAGCAGATCGTGCCGCGCATCAACGGCCGACGGTCCCCGCCGCCGCTCCAGCGCCGACACCTGGAAGTTGGGAGCGTTCGGGTTACCGTCGACCTGGAACCGGTCGAAGCGTCCGCCGAGGTACCCCGGCGTCTGTCCTGGCAACTGGACGACGTTGAACATCGTGTACGGCAGTGCCACGTAGGGGAGCGTGTGAGCACGGCTTCCCAGGCCGTAACTGACGGCCGATCCCAGCGTGGGCGAAGAACGGGCGTCGTCGGCCAGCAGTTCGAGGTCGCCGCCGGCGGGGGTGCGGCCGGTCAGCATTTCGGCGGCCGCCGAATTGTGATTGCGCATCGGGTGATGCATGCTGCGGATCAGGCCGACGCGGTCCATCATGCCGGCCATCAGCGGCCACTGCTCGCAGATCCGGACGCCGCGCGCCGCCGTGTCGATCACACCCCACTCACCGCGCACTTCCGCCGGTGCGTCGGGCTTGGGGTCGAAGGTTTCGAGCTGGCTCGGTCCGCCGTAGTGAAACACGAGAATCGCTGAACGCAGCGGCGACTTGATCGCTGGCAGGTCCGCTTCGGAATGTTCGGCCGTGGCAGCCAGTCCATGACGCCAGCCGGCGCCGGCCGCGGCGGCAGCGCCCACCATCTGCATCCAGTTGCGGCGGGAGAAGTCGAGTTTGTTGGAGTTGGCCATCCACCCCTGCTCCGCCAGCGGAACGCGTTTGATTGATCGCTGATGGTTGATCGATCAACCGCACCGATCGAGAAACCAGCAGCCATAAACCACGTTCGGATGCGAATAGCATAGCTGACAGAACGGGACGCATCCACGGTTGTCGATGGTTTGGCGACAATGATGGCCGTTTGGTGCGAAATCCGGGAACTGACGCTGCCCGGCTCGCCTGAGAGGCTTGCGATTGTCATACGGGCGCGGTGAACTGACGTACGCATGTCCTCCCTCCCCCCTGCCCGGCTTCCGACGCGATGCCTGACCTGGCGACTGATGGTCGCTGTGGCGGTCGCGGTATTTGTCGGGGTCCGTGCAGAGGTCGCCACGGCGGCCCCGTTTGATGATCTGCTGAACTCGCTGCAGCCCACGGCGGACGTC
>JAEUIG010000093.1 GCA_016795125.1 Planctomycetaceae bacterium
GAGACCACGGAGAAGAACCAGGAGTTGAACACCTTTTCTCAGTGCCCTCCGTGTCCTCCGTGGTGAACTTCCTTCCTTTGCGGAGATTGGCGCGGATGACAGTTCTCAATGGACGGAGCACGACAATTATTGTGCAAAGCCGCCTCGCCCTCCCGACATCCAATTCCGCACATCGCACAGGAGCGAATCATGCCGATCACGCAGCGCATTACCCCGTGTCTCTGGTTCGACAACCAGGCCGAACCGGCCGCCCGGTTCTACGCGTCGATTTTTCCCAATTCGAGCATCGGCCGGATCAGCCGCTACGGTGAGGAAGGCCGCGAGGTACATGGCCAGGAGCCGGGGTCCGTCCTCACTGTCGAGTTCCGGCTCGACGGCCAACCGTTCACCGCGCTGAACGGCGGTCCGGTCTTCCAGTTCAACGAGGCCGTCTCGCTGCAGATCGACTGCGAGACCCAGGCCGACGTCGACTATTACTGGGACAAGCTGACGGCCGGCGGCGATCCCAAATCGCAGCAGTGCGGCTGGCTGAAAGACAAATACGGCCTGTCCTGGCAGGTTGTGCCGAGCATCGTTTCCGAACTGCTCACCGGCCCAAGCGCCGCCGGCCGCAGCCGGATGATGCAGGCCCTGTTCCAGATGAAAAAACTCGACATCGCCGCGCTGCAGCGGGCCTACAACGGCTGAATACCGGCGCCAAAATGCAGCGACCCGGACGCTGCGAGGCGTCCGGGTCGCTGGTTAAACTCTGCGGTCTCCGCGATCTCCGCGGTGACTGCAACGACTACTGACGCGGTCGCGACCGCTGTTGCTGCTGCATCATTCGCGCGTAGATGTACAGTTCGGCGATCCGGAACAACTGGCCGGACGGGACCTGCGTCTTGCTGCGAAGCGCGTCCACTTCGGTGCCGACCGTCAGCCCGATGAACGACGGCGCCGGCTCCTCGGCCCCGATCACCTTCGGGTCGATCTGCAGGTTCAGGTCTTCCATCTCGGACGCCGCTTTCAGGGCGCGGTAGGCAATCCGCTTCACGTCGAGCATCACGAGCACATTCGGCTGCTCCAGCAGGCCCTCGCGGAACGGTTCGGTCCCGTTGCCACTGGTCGCTTCGACATGCTTGACCGCCGCTTCCATCGCTTCCGGGCCGCCTCCCAGCGCAAACAGGATCTTGTCGTCCCAGTACGAGTACCGCATCTCCATCCCGCGCGGTCCAAACAGCGCCAGGTTGATCTTCGTCAGGATTCCGCCAAAGAACGGATTGACGTCGGGATCGACCGTCGTCGTGACCGTCATCACGTCCACCGGTCGCCCGGCGGCGGTTTCCGCATCACGCTTGTACTCGCTCTCCTGCTTGATTCCCTGCCCGGTCAATTCGACTTCCATCAGTTCGCTGGCCGACTGCTTGAAGTCGCGGACCTGCGCCGTCGGAGTGGCTTCCGTGATCGACGCCAGCCGCACGATTCCTTCCTCCCGATGCCCCAACCCAAGCGCCGCGGCAAAGCTCTTGTAGGTCACCGACGCCAGCGCCTGCTTCAGCTCGTCCAGCTTCTGCTGCTGTTCGTCCATCGGCTCCGCGAGCGATGCCGAAGTCGCCAGTCCCGACTCCGCCTTCGCGCCAAGCTTGCCGCTGAGGCCGACATACAGCACCGCCCCTTCCGGCAGCCGCGAGATCGTCGCCAGCGGATCACCCGGATGTCCGGCCATCGCCTGCGCCGTCGCCGTACCCGGCTTGAACTGTCCCAGCGTCTCGAAGTTCAGCCCGTTCGGTGTGATGACAAGCGCCGAAGTGAATGCGCGCGTGTCTTTGAGAATCACCTTCCCGGCTTCAGTCCCGCCTTCAATTCCTGAATCGGCGCTCATTCCGGGAATCATGCTCAGTATGCTGGCCCGCCGCGCAAGGCGTTGTGAAAGCTCGCTGCTCCCGGACTCAATCTCGCCCTTATAAACCTCGGTCAGGTGATCGATGTTGAGAAACACCGAAAAGTCACCGCGATCGAACAGCTGTTTCGAAGCCGAATCAATCTTCGAGGTGATGCCACCGTCCGAGGGCGCCGATCCCTGCAGCGCTTCGATCGCCGCCGCGTCTTCGCTGTAGAACACCCAGCCGTCCCGCGCGAACTTCTTCATCTTTTCTGGCAAGGCCGCCTGCATGATCGCCGCATCCGTCGCCGGAATGCAGAAGACCACCGCCGGGTCCGCATCCGACTTCGCCTGGGCGACGACCAACCAGTCCTGCTCCTGATCCACGCCGGCCAGCGCCGGGTTCGAGATCAGCATGCCGATGAACGGCGCGTTCTCGCGGATCATGTTGGCGACTTTCTCGTCGGTGGTGGCCGCCATGGCCGCCGCCTTCTCGATCGTCTGCTTGGGATTCTTCAGGCGGATGACGACGTCCGACGTGTTGGCGAACGCGCTCAGCGGCGGTTCGCCCGCCACGGCCAGGGACATCAGTCCGCACAGCATCCATGCGGCAAAAGCAACAACCGTCTGTCTACGGCTCATGGGGCGACTTCCATCCGGTTAAGAATCCAAAGGCGATGCACGCGGCGGTCACGGCCGATCGGCCGCAGGACGCCGCACATGTGCTCCGTGGCATCGCGTATACTGCTTTGTCCCGTCACACAGCCATTGTGTCAATGGGGACCGCTCACCGGCCGCGATCAAACCGGCGAACCTCCCCGACGGTCGGCGCATAATGTCGCCCCGGACCGCACAGTTCGTTACCTCGCATCCCAGCGTCCGGTTTCGAGTTCGCAATCCGCTGGAACCATCAGATTGGGTGGCACGCCCTGCTAAGGGCGTGGCGTACGTTGTTGACGCTCACCACGCCCATCCCATTGGTCTGAGCGTGCCACACTCGTCCATCGTCACCCTTTGGCGGAACCCGTCCCCCCGACTATGCTGCCGTTGCCGGCGACATCGACGCCGGCACCGCCCGAACAGGAGCCGCCATGACGTCCGCGAAGCACTCTCCCATCACGCAACCGCTTTGCCGTCGTGACTGGCTCGGCGCCGTCGCCGCCCTGGGTACCGCCGCCGCCGTCGACCCGCTGCTCGCGGACGAACCGGCGGCGCCTCCCCCGCCGAAATGGCGGACCAGCTTCAACACCAGCTGCATCATGGGGCAGAAGCTCCCGCTCCCTGAGCAGGTGCGGATTGCGTCGGAGGCCGGTTACGACGCCATCGAACCCTGGCTCCGCGACATCGACCAGTTCGTACAGTCGGGGGGTTCACTGGCCGACGTCGGCAAGCAGATCAGCGACGCCGGACTGACCGTCGAGAGCGCCATCGGTTTCGCTAACTGGATCGTGGACGATCCCGCCGCACGCGAGGCCGGCCTCGAACAGCTGCGCCGCGACATGGACGCCGTCCGCCAGATCGGCGGCATTCGCATCGCCGCCCCGCCCGCCGGCGCCACGAAGCCGGAGAATCCCAAGCTCGACCTGCTGGTCGTCGCGGAACGCTATCGCGCGGCGCTCGATGTCGGCCGCGACGTCGGCGTCACTCCGCAGCTCGAAGTCTGGGGCTTTTCCCACAACCTGCCGCGTCTCGGTGAGACCATGTTCGCCGCCGTGGAAAGCGGACATCCCGATGCATGCGTCCTGCCGGACATCTACCATCTGCATCGCGGCGGCTCCGAATTCGCCGGTCTGAAGTTGCTCTCCGGCGCGGCGGTGCACGTCTTCCACGTTAACGACTACCCGGCATCCGTCGCGCGCGCGGAGCTCAACGACGCGCAGCGGGTCTATCCCGGCGACGGCGACGCGCCGCTCAAGGAAATCGTCAGCCTGCTCCGCGCCACCGGCTTCAACGGCGTCCTCTCCCTCGAACTCTTCAACCGCACGCACTGGGAACAGGACCCGCTCGAAGTCGCAAAGAACGGCCGGGCATCCATTCAACGAATGTTGGACATGGCGTAAGCGCGAAGGGGTTTATGGTTGATCGTTGATCGACAGGAGTCATTCCAATCGAAAATCGAAAATCGAGAATCGAAAATCCCAACGTCGTTCTCGCCACCGACTGCGGAAGCACCACGACCAAGGCCATCCTGATCGAGAAGGTCGACGGGCACTACCGGCAGACACATCGCGGCGAAGCGCCGACCACCGTCGAAGAACCGGTTGCGGACGTGACGGTCGGCGTGATCAACGCGGCCACCGAAGTCGGCGAGCTCGCCGGCCGGCGGCTCGTCGATGAACACGGCCAGCTCATTCGCCCGGCCCGCATCGGTGCGGACGGCCGGCCGGAAGGCTGCGACATCTACATCTCGACCTCCAGCGCCGGCGGCGGCCTGCAGATGCTCGTCACCGGCGTCGTCCGCGAAATGAGCGCCGCCAGCGCCAAGCGCGCCGCCCTCGGGGCCGGCGCCATCGTGATGGAGACCATCGCCTCCAACGACAAGCGCCGCCCGCACGAGCAGATCCAGCGGATTCGCGAGCTGCGCCCCGACATGATCCTCATGGCGGGCGGCACCGACGGCGGCACCGTGCCGCACGTCGTCCGGATCGCTGAACTGATCGCTCCTGCCAGGCCCCGGCCGCGCTTTGGTCAGGGCTACCGTATGCCGATCATTTACGCCGGAAACCGCGATGCAGCGCCGTTCGTCGAGGAAACGTTCGACGACTCGGTCGCCC
>JAEUIG010000103.1 GCA_016795125.1 Planctomycetaceae bacterium
CACGTCCCGCGCCAGGCCCAGCGCCGCGTCTTCGCTCCAGCCCCGGTCCAGCACGAACTTCTCGGCCAGGATCCGGGCCAGAAGCCGCTTGTACATGGCGAACTTCGGCAGCGCGAACTCCAGCTTGTACATGTCGCTGTAATAGCCGATCTGCTTGCTGCGCGGCACCGCTTCCAGACGCGCCCGCGTGTCGATCTCGATGTACGTCGGAATGTTGGAATACCACCAGTGCCCGTTCGTCACGACGTTCGGGAATATCCAACTGTAGCTCACCAGTTCCTGGTTGCTGATCTGCGCCAGGACCGAAATCGGGAACGTCACCTGCGGAAACGCGTTGAACAGCTCCTTGTACTGGATCAGCGACACCCGCTGGTCGAACAGGTCCTGCCCCTGGTAGACCCCCGTCGGATAGACGCGGCGATTGACGCCGATCATCAGGTCGAACGGCAGTTTTGCCGCGACGCAGTTCTCCGCCAGCGTCCAGAACACAAACCGGCTCATGGTGTCGGCCTCGCCGGGCGTCAGCTCCCCGCCCCGGGCGATCGACTTGAGCAATCCGTCAGCTGCACTGTCATCCACCTTCGTCGGCGAAAACGACGGCGGCAACGAGATCGCACACGCCCGCGCCCCCATACTCACGAAGTGCTCGAACAGCTTGCCGATCGCCGTGCGCAGCGACCGCACGTCTCCCGCTTCGATTCCGGTCGCCTTCGCCAGCCGCTGTCGCACTGCAGGCTCGTGCAGCTTGAACACCAGGTCGTCCGTCCGCAGGCACGGAATGTACCGCTGCGTGTCGAAGCCAGTCAGCGGATCGTCGAAGTCGTTGGTCAGAAAGACCTGTTCCAGCTTGCTGTGCTCAAGGACCTGGTCCTCCCAGTCCGGCTGCGACATTTTCTTTTCGGCGGAGTCGTACAGCGCCTCCCAGTTGTTCGGCGTAATCCGGTCGCCGTCGAATCCAAAGAACTCGCGGCACATCTCCAGCAGCCAGTTCACCTGGATGGTGTTGCTGAGGTCGCCGAGTTTGTCCACCAGCCGGCCGACGAGCTCCCTGGGCGAGATGCCCTTCGCTTCGATCCGCTCGCGTGGCAGCCCGGCGGAGTGCGCCAGTTCCGTGTAGTAGTGGTAGCCCATGATGTCGGCCAGCGTCTTTGACGCCGCCGCATGCGGATTGATGTGCGTGTGCGGATCGATGAGCACAATGCTTTCGAGCTCATCGAACAGCCGTTGACGGAGAGCAGTGGACATGGAGCGGAGGTCGGAAGTCAGAGACCAGAAGTCGGACACCAGCAACGCTTGCGGCTTTGCAACGTCAAGTATTCAACAACTCCCGCACGCCGCGGCTGAGGATGTCATCGATCTGCGGAGCACACCAGGCCACGCTGACCTCGTACCCTCCCTGCGGATACGCCTCGTCCGTCGGAATATACCACGGTCCGCCGTCGCCGTAGGCGGCGCACGCCACGAACCGGTCCGGTGCGGCCTGCTGTGCGCCAAGCTGGTACTCGATGAACGATTCCGCCGGCAGGTGCAGCATCGACACGTTGTTAATGTGCAGCCCGCTGAGCACGATCGGCAGTCCCTGCTCGTAACGCCTGATCCACGACACGGTGTACGACGGCCGGTTGCGGGCGGCGGCGCCCAGGTTCTTGTTCGCGATCTGCTGCAGAATCTCGTCGGCGTTCCAGCGAGGATCGGGCGGCGGCAGGATCTCTGCCGTCGTCCAACGGACGGTCTTGACCGGTTCGGGTTTCAGGGTCGTACCTGCGGCAGTGATGCCGTCGAGCATGCGCTGGACGAGGATCGGCCGCATCTCCTTGCTGCCGTCGTTGTACTTGCCGGCGCCGATGTTGCCGCCGCAGCCATTAAAGTAGATGTGCGTGCAGCCCGGTTCCTTCTCTTGAGCCTGACGGCGGGCCAGGCCACAAAAGTCCGCACTGACGCGCCCGTCGCCGTAATAGCTCATCGGGTGACACGCGTAGTAGTGACATGCTGCCAGCTTGTCACTGCCGTCGTAGAACGCCACCGTCTTGAGAAATGGATCGATCAGCCCTTCCGGCGCGGCGCGAAGTTCCGGGTCGGTGCACGAACTGCCGCGCATCTGATGGACCTTGCCATCCGGTCCGAGGAGCCGGCGATTGGCCGCGACCTGTTCGACCTTCGCCTGTCCCGTGGCAACGTGAGTGATGCGCCGTTGCCTGGGAAGCGCATCAGCAATCGCCACCCGCCCGGCCTCAAGACAGGTGCGGAAGAATTCGACGTCGACAATGTGCGGCAGGTCTCCCTGCTCCTGGGTGATCCGCTCCGCTTCGAGACAAACGAACGGCGCGTTGTGCTGGTGGACGCACTGGATCGCAACACGATCCGGCGTCGTCCCGGCCGCCTCCGCCAGTGCCGTGCGGAAGTCCACATGCGCCTGGTTCAGAATGCCGGTCCAGTCGACCGCGCAGATGACAATCGGCGCTCCTGCTCCCAGCAGCACAAACCCGATCGCCTCCTGAGGGTCGTCGTAGCCGACCACCGGGGTGATCCAGCCGCCGCAGCACGGATGTCCCAGCGGGGGCGAAACGTCGAACCGGAACGGAGCGATTCGCAACTCGGCATCGGCGTTGGCAGCCAGCGCACGAAGTCCGGCCGAGGCCCCGAGCAGGCCAGCGGCCGTCGC
>JAEUIG010000170.1 GCA_016795125.1 Planctomycetaceae bacterium
ACGCGGAACAGAAGATCGCGCGACCGCGCCAGATTTACACCGGTTGCGAGCAGCGGGACTATCTGCCGATCGCCAACCGCGGCTGAAGACGCCCGAGCGTCCGGTTGGGTGCCACTGGCTCCGCCAGTGCATTCCAAAGGAGGACCGTTCTTGAACCACCCTGGCGGAGCCAGTGGCACCCTCATCGGGAGGGATCAGGACGCACCTCCGCCACCCACGCTCAGCCGTGCCTGCGTGCGGCGATTACCACGCCGGGCGATGCAGGCGGTTCCGGCACCAGCGACGCACGAGGTGCACCACCCGTTCCAGCGTGTCCCGGTCGAAGAACTCCAGCCGGTCTTTGCCCGCAAACGGGTACTCCACGCTGCGGATCACTTCGATCAGGTCGCCGATCGACAACCGCTGCGCGATGTCGCCCGGGGTCAGTTCGGCAATCGCGTCTTCGCTGTACGCGCCGCCGCGAACACTTGCCGCAGAAACAGTGCCGGTTGCCATGGCTTCGGCTCCACTGGACGGAATTGCCGTCAGGAAATGCACGAGGTCGTGAAAGTCGATCGGCACCGGAGCGATCCGCGACATGCCGGCGCCGATCGCTCGCGCGACAGTCGGAAGATTCGGGACCGGCGCAACCAGCACGCCGAGCATCCCCTGCTGTCGGGGACACAGTTCGCGGAACAGGGTCACGCCGTCGCCGTCGCTGAGACTCTCGCCGAACAGGCCGACCGCATAACGATTCCGCCGGGAGAGGTTGCGGGCTTCGTCGGCGTCGTACGCCACATCGAGACCATATCCCAGTCCCGTCAGCGTGCGAGAGACCGAGGTGCAGAGATTGAGATCGCTGTCCACCACGAGGATTCGCAACACCGGATGCGAATCGTCGGACTGGGGGAGGGGGGCGATGCGATCAACAGCCACAGCGGACATGTTCCCCTCCTGACGCGGCGCAAACGCGGAAGGATGCGGGCAAACCGAGGCTGCCGGTCGGGAACCACAATGCTCCAGCGGCGGCCTTGCTGACAGATATACAGCAACCGACGTGCCGTTGCACGCGCGGGCCGGCCGTTTTTGCCGGTCGGCGACCGTTCTTCACAGTTCGGCCGAAATGCGCGCGATCGGCCCGCCGGTCGTCCTGCGGATGCCTGCAGGTCCGTTGCGGCGATGTGCCACTCCTTCAGCGAGTGTGCCGAGGGAATGTGCACATGGTGTGCGATGCCGAGCGGTGGAGTAAATGGGAATGCCCGTTGCCAACGGACGGTTGCTGTCACGACGGAAGTCCGCCGGCCGAGTCGCAATTACCACTCGAATCTGAGTAGTTGTCCGTATTCGCCGGAATTGCGAGCGGCTTCGTTGTGCGTCGAAATTGCCGGCGGTAGTCTGGCATCGATTCTTGTCATCCTTCTCAGCCGTCATGGGGTGCGGGCCACATGCGGAAGGAAGTTGCCAGATCGTTCGGCGTGCGCTGTCCCGGCGCTCCAGCGCGCCTGCGGTGCGCTCAGCGAATTCTCCACCTGTCGGGCGCGGGACTCCTGCTGCTCCTGCCGGCGCTCCTCGGGACCGCTTCGGTCGTCGCACAGTCGTCGGGGCCGGGGGCCAACCCGCCGCTTTCCCCGGCCGAGCTCGCGCAGTTGTGGGAGGGACAACGTACGGAAATTGCGACCGCTGTCGTCCGCTTTCGATGCTTCAACAGTACATTCGCAAGTTCCCGGAACAGCCCCGAGCGGGTGGCGACCGTACTGGCGGAGCACGACCTTGCCAACCACCCGGAGCATTTTGAGGCCTGCCTGCTGGCGCTGAACGGAGCCCCGTTCAGCAGGCCGCAGCCCTGGGAGGACATGACTCTGACGGTCTCCGGGCGACACCGGAGGTTCGAGGATCAGTTCACGAAGTTCGTCAGCAACGGCGAAGCGGAGGCAGCGCTGACGCCTTCGAACGGGCAGGTCGACCTGTTTCCAGTCGGGCGGTCGGCCATCCATCATTACGACCTGTCCGATATCCGCTGGACCCCCTCCGCTCGGGTGTCGGCGTCGACGTGGGAAGTTCTGGAGGTCGCCGGCGATGAGCTGGTATTTCGGGTACCGCCGGCTGCCGGCGGGAACGGTTCTGAGATCGACGTTTCCGTCGATGCGGCGTCCGGCATCATCACGCACAAGCTGACCCGCCGGGTCGATGGATCGCCCGCGATCGAGTTGTTCCAGCAGGGCCTGATGGTGCACGCCTCGGGAATCGTGTTTCCACAAGTGCGCGTCGATCTGCAATACGAAGCTGGCTCCGCACGGACAGCGCGGGTGATTCTCGTCGAGTCGGCCGAGTTCAATGTCCCAGTCAACGACGCCGTCTTTTATTTGTCGATCGCGAAGGGGACACGCATCATCGACTACCGAGGATCGGAGAAGACGGCGACAGTTGCTGCGCGGCCGGAGGCGGATGTCCTGTCGCTGCCGACAATCCATCTCACGTCGCCCGCACAGCCTCCGGAACGCGCGCCAGCGTCTGCGCCGTCGCAGTTGCGATGGCCACTGTTGATCGGTGTGCATGTGATCGCGCTGCTGGCGGGGGGCATGCTCGTCTGGCGCCGTCGCGGGAGCGCGTCCCCCCATCGTCACTGAAGTAATCCCCACGTCATCACCACAGGAGACGCAGGATGCTGCCTCAGAGAACAATCGGACTCATCACCGGCGCGGTCTTTGCGGCGATGGCGACGCCGGCACTCGTGCAGGGTGTGACGTGTCAGCCGCAGTTCGTCAGTCCTGCGATCTGCAAGCCGGCACACGCGGTGACTCCGACGCAGCCCCCCAGCGGCGGCGATTGCGACATCGACGGCATGGGGCAATGCTCACCGACCCCCGGCACGCGGTGCAGTGACCGGTTTGCAACGGCGGTCGCCGGTGAGTGCGTGACCAAGCTGAACGAGGCCAACCCCACGAGCTGCACGGTGGACGCCGGAGTGACGACCGTCGAGCTGCCGAAGTATCTGGCCGCGTGCTCGGACGCTTCCGGGCCCTGCCAGTGCGTTTACACACGCGACACGCAGACCACTCCCTCACAGGTGCAGGTCTGCGACTGCCAAGAACAGTCGCTGTGACCGAGTCGCGCTGCTTCCGGGCGTCTGGGATCCGGCCGTGGCCGACGGCGATGCTGATCGCCGGTGTCTGGGGATGCACGGTCGATTCGGCGTCGTCGCCCACGGAGGCGGTGTGCGTTGTCACCGCTCCTGACGGCGACGGGCGTGTGATTCTCGTCAGCGAGGCGGAAGCCGCGCTGGAGGCAGGACGTTTCAGCGAAACGCGGTTTCATGTCGCCGCCGCGGGAGGCGATCCCGTGACGCTGCAACTTGCTGACGTCGGTTGCAGTTGCTACTCCGTGCGAACGGGTGAGCATCGATTGAACATCGGCGATCAGGTGCCGATTCCAACCGGCGACCATGTCGAACTGTTGATCGAAGCGAGCCCCGCTGTTGTGCCGGGCATCAAGCAGTATTGGGCCGAGTTGGCCCAAACCGACGGCAGCTTCAGAAAGATGCTGACATGCCGGCTGCACACGGTGGCGGACATCGCCATTCGTCCCGACGTGGTGACGGTCACCGCCGGCCAGGGTTCAACTGCCGTCGACCAGGAGATTCCACTGCAGGTTGAACAGCATGTCCGTTGCCAGTCGCCCGACGAACTCCAGATCGCCTGGACCGTGCTGCCGGATGAGGTGGCCGTCACGACGCCGGAGCGGGACGGTGCGCCGGTCGAAATCCAGCCCGGAGTCTGGCGTTGCCGGTGGAAATGCGAGCTGCGCGTTTTTCATGGAGAGCATGCCGATCGCGATGCTCCCTGCCGATTGCCGGTGGCCTCGTTACTCAATGGTCGGCAGGTGGCGGAAGCCAGCTGCCTGCTCATCGTGCGGCGCGAGTCAGGAGTGCAGGCGCCGCGGCTCGTGCACCTGGGGCGGATCGCGCCGGGCGAATCCATGACACGGCGGGTGCAGCTGCGGTCGCTGGACGGCCGCGCCTTTACAATTCTGTCCGCCGAAAGTCGCAACGGAATGGTCGCGGCAGAGGTCGTCAATTCCACGGTGTCCGTCGAACACTGGCTCGAAGTGCGCGCGTCCGCACAGCACGTGGGCGTGGATGACGAAGTGCTCATCCGGACCGATCACCCGGACTCGCCGGAACTGCGGTTCCCGGTGCGCGGGCTTGGCCCTCGCTGAACGACGCCCGGTT
This sequence comes from Planctomycetaceae bacterium, assembly GCA_016795125.1. Lineage (GTDB taxonomy): Bacteria > Planctomycetota > Planctomycetia > Planctomycetales > Planctomycetaceae > JAEUIG01. Next base: position 4,208 of record JAEUIG010000170.1, read on the forward strand.
GCCCACATTTCGGGCGACTATTTCCCGCCCGCCATCCCGCGCAGCACTTCCACGCCGCGCTGCAGCGTCTCGTCGCCCGCCGCGTACGAAATCCGGAAGTGCGTGTCCTGTCCGCTGAACACGTTGCCCGGAATGATGAGCAGGTTTCGCTGGATGGCTTCCGCGACAAACTCCGTCCCCGTCCCCCACGGCGCTTTCACGAACAGGTAGAACGCCCCCCCCGCGCCGTGAATCTCGTAGTCGCGCGACAGTTCGCTCCGCATGAAGTCCCGCTTCGCCTTGTACTCCGCGACCCGGTCCGACACATCGAACCCCCAGGCGGTCACCGCCGCCCACTGCATCGGATGCGGTGCGCACACGAACGTGAACTGCTGCAGTTTCGTCATCTGCTGGATCACGTCCTGCGGGCCGTGGCACCAGCCGACGCGCCAGCCCGTCATTGAGTGCGACTTGCTGAACCCGTCGATCACGATGGTCCGGTCATTGAACTTCGCCGGACTGACGAACGGCCGGTCGTAACAGAAGGCGCGGTAGATCTCATCGCTGATGAGTGCGATGTTCCGCTCGGCCGCCAGTTCGGCCAGCGCGCGAACCTCCTCTTCGGACGCGACTGCACCGGTCGGGTTGGCCGGACTGTTGAACAGGATGGCTTTCGTCCGCGGCGTGATCGCCGCCGCGACCTTCGCGACGTCGATGCGGAAGTCGGGATACGTATCGATCAGGACCGTCGTTCCTCCGGCCAGCGTCGTGAGATGCTTGTACATCACGAAGAACGGATCGAACGCGATGACTTCGTCCCCCGGATTGACCAGCGTGCTGAGGACGAGCATCAATCCGCCGCTGGTGCCGCTGGTGACGAATGCCTTGCGGTCGGCGTGGCGGTACTCGGCGTCGATCGACGACTGGATCGTCTCCAGCAGTGGCTTGATCCCCTGCGTCTGGCTGTAGGCGTTGCGGCCGTCGGCGACAGCCTTGCAGAGCGCCTGCTTGATCGGTTCAGGAGTGTCGAAGTGCGGCTGCCCGATGCTGAGGTTGATCGGGTTCTGCATGTTGGCGGCCAGATCGAACACCTTCCGGATTCCGGAAGCGTCAATCAGTCGCATGCGATCGGCAATCCAGTCCATGTGAGAGGCCAGACGTTAGAGGTCGGAGGTCGGAGGTCGGTGGTCGGAAACCCGTGCGGTTGCTCAATTCTATGGATCGCGGTGGACGATGCCAGCAGCGGGATGCGTTGATCCGAATCGTCATTGTCCCGGGAAACCTCGAATTCGCTGTAACGGGGGCCGATGCCGTCGAGTACCGGATTGCAGACTGACCCACCGTCCTCGCGGCAGCCCGATTCCTCCCATGCAGCCAGCATTCTCCCCGGTTTTCGGGTTGTTTCGGCAAGCCTGGACACGCTCCGGCCGGAGGGTGTTCGCCGCGGTCGCCATCGGCCTCTCGCTGTTGCGGATCGCCGTCGCCGAGGAGCGCTCGGCCGCCCCGAGCCTGGTCCTGACGGCCAGGAGTGCCGCGGACCTGATCGACAATGTCGACCGGCTGCTGACCATTGCCGGCGCACCTGAGCGCGTCGCCCAGATGCGCGGAGTCCTGCAGGCGCTGGACGGCCTGAACGGCGTGGATCACGACCGCCCGCTGGGGGTGCTCGCCTATCTGTCACCGGTGGCAGGCAAGGAGCCGGAACTGGTGATCTTCGTGCCGATCCGCAGCATGGATGACCTGCAGCAGACCGCCGCCCGCGTCCCGCAGGTCACGCTGGCCGCGCGTGCGGACGACGGCTGGTGGGAGCTGCGCGCGGGACCCAAGACGCTTCCACTCAGGCTGTCGGCCGACTATGCCTTCGTCGCTCAGCGCGACGAACTTTTGGCCGATCCATTGCCGATCATCGCCGACGTGGCGAGTCCCGAGGGGGACTTTGATCTCTCGCTCACATTGCGAACCGACGGCATTCCGGCCGCGCTGCTGGCTCGCACGCTTGCCGATCTGCAGGCTCAGCAGGACCGCGACCTGCAGCGCAAGGCCGGCGAGTCCGACGATGACTTCGCGCTGCGAGCAGGGTTACTCAAGGAGGCCGGTTGGCTCGTCGAGCACACGCTGCGCGACGTGACCAGCGCGACCGTGGGCATGCGGCTCGGCGACGACAGCGACATCGTTGCGGTCGACGCCCGCATCGTCACGCGGCCCGACTCGGAACTGTCGCGCGCCCTCCAGGCGGTTCCGGCCGATGCGTCGCTGTTCCAATCGCTGCTGGATGCCGATGCGCCGCTCGCCGCCGTCGCCTCCTGCAAACTGACGGGCGGCGTGCACCGGATCGCGCAGGATGCGCTCGCCAATATTCGGCGCGACGTGGAACACAGAATGGAACAGGATGGAACGGCCAACGGTCCCGCCGCGCCGCCGATTCGTCGCATCCTCGACGCGTTCGCCGCCACCGTGGCCGACGGCCGGATCAACGGCTGCCTGCGGTTCGACGGCGAACGACCGGGCGCCATGCTGCTCATCAGCGCCACGCGGCTGGCCGATGATCCCGGAGTGGCCGATGCGCTGGAATCCCTGCTGCCGCTGATCGCCGAAACTCCGGCGGTCGCCGACCTGGAGATGAACGCGATTGAAGTGGACGGCATCCGACTGCACCGCCTCACGTTGCAGGACGTTCGTAA
>JAEUIG010000178.1 GCA_016795125.1 Planctomycetaceae bacterium
GATCCGGAACCTGCCGACCTCCGCCGTCGCTACGGCCGGTTTCGCTTTGGACAATGCTGCCTGCTGGCACGGCGGCTCGAGGAGGCCGGCGTCCGCGACGTCCAGGTCAACTGGACGTAGCATGTCGAACAGATCGAAGACACCGGCGACGTCGGCTGGGACATGCACGACCGCTACTTCCAGCAGTACCAGGACCGCCACGCCTGGATGCTGGACCAGGCGATGTCCGCCCTGCTCGACGATCTCCACGAGCGTGGACTGCTCGACGAGACCATCGTTATCGCCCTCGGCGAGTTCGGACGCACGCCGCGGATCAACGTCAAGGCCGGCCGCGATCACTGGCACCACTGCTACTCCGGGCTGGTCGCCGGCGGCGGCCTGCGCGTCGGCCAGGTCATCGGCCAAAGCGATGCGCAGGCGGAGTACCCCGCGCTGCATCCGCTGACTCCTGCCGACATCTTCGCCACGGCGCTCTCACAAATCGGCATCGGCACCCCCCAACTGACGGAGGCCGGCCTGACTCCCAAAGGCGAGATCATCGAGGAGCTGGTGTAGGCTCTGTCTCCCCTCTCCCTCCGGGAAAGGGGCCGGGGGGTGAGGGAGTTCTGCCAGCGGCAGGCTTGAACAAGAGCGACCGCCGCCCATTGGCGGCACCAAACCGCCGCGCTGTGGCCACGGTGGCCTGTCCTGCTTCGATCTCGCGACTCGTTTTTTTGCCCCCATTTTCTGGGGCAAAAACCGCTCTTCCAACATTTTGCAAGATCACTCTATACTCCCGCCCCCGCTGGGGACCGGGATGCGCATTTTCCGCCGATCTGGGGGGCGGAACGCTGACGCGGGAGTCGTCACACGGCGGCTGCTGCCTCCGGACCCATGACCCAAGGAGGATCTCTGCAATGCGAAAGCTAGGATTGCTGTTGCTCGTCACAGCGGTGGCCTGTGTGCTGACCGCCCGTCCCGTCTCCGCGCAGTCGGCGCTCGATCCGAGCCTGCCGCCGTACCGCGCCGAAGAGCAGCTCAGCGGCAAGCTGACGCTCTCCGGCTCGTACACCATTTCGCAGGTGGCCTCCGTCTGGGCCGAAAGCTTTCGTCAGTTTCATCCGGACGTGCAGATCGACGTGCAGGTCAAGGGCGCCGTCGAATCCGTGAATGCCGTCACCTCCGGGGATGCACAGATCGGCCTTCTCAGCCGGTCGATCCTGCAAAGCGAAGCCGCCGCGTTCCAGCAGAAGCACGGCCATCCGCCCGTCCTTCTGACGCCGATGTTCGAAAGCATCGCCATCTTTGTGAACAAGGACAACCCGGTCAAAGGTCTGACGATCAAGGACCTGGACGCCATCTTCTCGTTCACCCTCAAGCGCGGAGCGGCCAAGCCCGCTGCCACGTGGGCCGACGTCGGAGCGACCGGCCCGCTGGCGTCGCAGGCGATCGCCGTCTGCGGACGCCGTCAGGCGACCGGCGTGCAGGTGTTCTTCCAGGAAGTGGTCCTCGGCGGCGGCGAGTTCCGTCCGGATATGAAGGAAATCCTCGACAACGTCGAGATGCTCAAGGCCATCGCCGAGAACCCCAATGCCATCGGCTTCGCCGGCGCAACCTACCGCGATCCGGGCACGCGCATGGTCCCGCTCGCAGTCCAGGCCGGACAGCCGTTCGTCGCGCTCGACTCGGTGGAAGCGACCCGCGGTCAATATCCGCTGATTCGTCCGCTGCAGCTCGTCATCAACCAGACCCCCGGCGAGCCGTTGCCTGAACTGCAGGCCGAGTTCATCAAGTACGTGTTCAGCCGCTTCGGTCAGGAAGACGTCGTCCGTTCAGGAATGCACCCGATCGGCGCACGTCCGGCCGACCTCGCCCTCGACGCCGTCGGCCTCGGAGCCATCAAGTGACTTCAGATTTGAGATTTCAGGTTTGAGAGCATTCCGTTCACTTCCGTTGCGTTCACTCGAACACAGTCACCGCAGCCGGCCTCCAATCCCCGGCAGCGCGGAGCAATAAGGACCAATCACATGCTCAGGATGTTCACACTCAGCGCGGGGCTGGCCGCACTGACCTTTGCCAGCATGAGCGGCCCCGCTTACGGTGTTGATCCCCGCAAGGCGCCGACGAATCCGCCGCAGACGGCGTTCGTCGTACCGGGCGCTATCCCCGGCACCCCGGTGATCCCCGGCACGGCCACGTTTCCCGGAGCAACCATCGCGCCGGGCACGCCAACCCTGACGCCGGCTCCGTTGGTGGGCACCCGGGAACGGCTCGGCACACTGACGCCGGGAGCGGCGGGCACCACGTTCGTGTCCACGCCCACCTCCCCCAACATGCCGTCCCGCGGACCCCGCTGGCGGCTCGGCGTCTACTCGCAGGACACCGACACCGGAGTCAAAATCCTGCGGACCGTCGCCAACTCGCCCGCCGATCGTGCCGGCCTCGAAGCCAACGACTTCATCATCGCCGTCGCCGGCTACCAGGTCGGCATCGTCAACGGCCAACAGTTCGACTGCGGCTACGAGTTCGAACAGCGCGCCGATTCCCAGGGCAACTGCATGCTGCTGGTGTTCGACAACCGCACCCGCAGCGTGGTCAACCTGCCGATTCAGCTCGAATCCCGATTGGCGAAGGTCAACGGCACGATTGCGTATCGCAGCCGGATTTTCCTGCCGCAGAACGCCGTCGCCGTGGTTGAACTGCGCGAAGCGCAGTCCACCGGCACGCAGGGGATCGTCCTCGGACAGCAGGAAATCACCGACATCCGCCAGGTCCCGATTCCCTTCGAAGTCGTCTTCGACCCGCTCGACGTGAATACACGCCGCAACTACGTGGTGACCGCCACGATCACCGCCAACGGTCGCCCGCTGTACACCACCGTCGCTCAGTACCCGGTGCTGACCAACGGCCGTCCGCAGACCGCCTCCATCGAGGTCGAACGCGCCAGCGCCGATCCGCAGACGGCCGCGGTGGACGAACGCGATCAGATCAACCAGCAGATCATCAACTACTTCCGCACCTATTTCGGACGCGATCCGTCGCCGCAGGAAATGCCGCTGTGGACTGCTCAGGTCACCGAACGCGGACGATCCCTGTTTGACCTGCAGGCCGACATGGCGTCCAACGCCCAGGTCTGGAGCCGCTGCCAGAACGATGAAGCCCGCTACATCGAAATGCTCCACGAAGCGATCGTCGGAAAGAAGCCGACCCAGGAGGAACTCGACTACTGGATGTACCAGTACCAGAAGTCAGGCGGTCTGCGTCGCCCGCTGGCCGAAGAACTGCTGACGGCCGCCGGCGTCCCCCGCTGAGCACCTCGGCGACGATTGATTGTGCTTCGAGCACCCCGGCCGCTTCACAGCAGCCGGGGTGCTTTCGCATTTGCAGCCTCGCACTCCACGTGCCGACCCGCACCGCTACCATTCTTCTCTCCTTGGCTTCCAGCCGACGCTCCATGCTCACGGGCCTTGCCGCGCGCGATTGAGCGGCCGCTCGCTTGGCCATCTGCTGCAGTCGTCTCGAGTCCCGTTCGTCGACACGTCTGCCGCAGGTGACAAACGAGACTCCGGACGCCGAGCAGGTGATACGTGCCGCTTCGATGTACGGTCACGTCGCCGGCAGTTGCAGCGGCAATGCTGCGGTCCCGATGCGCGTAGTGCGCGTACTCGCTGTTGCCGTCCTCGCGCGGGCAGACGACCAGGTACGTCCCCGCACGCGACGGCGTCGCGTCGATCGGCACCACTCGCAAATCCAGGGCACGGGCAACCGATATGAGCCTGCCTCTGACTGCGGGAATGCCGCCGATCGGAACTGTCTGCAGGACCTCCCCCTTGGGCGCACCGCGCCGCGACTGGCATCCGGCACGCCAGCATGCGTTAGGGCATTCCGGGCGGGCTGACTGAAGAAGGCGGCACGTCTATCGATAAGTAAATATTGACAAACGATAACTCTGCGGGCTAATCTGTGGAGATGGCTATGTTCAAATCGCCACCGATCAAGCGGAGTTCCACGGCGTTTCTGCAATTCGTCATTGTCCTCGTCGGCATCGGAGCCTTGGCCCTGATGCTCTGGGAACCTCACCTCGAGGGCCGCAATGCGCACGCCACTGTTTTCGAGGTCTATTTCAACGACCCCTTCCTGGCGTACGCATATCTCGCGTCCACTCCCTTCTTCATGGCCCTATATCACGCCTTCAAGGTCCTGGGATACGCGGGGCGGAATCAGGTCTTCTCGCCGGCAGCCGTGCAGGCACTGCGGACGATCAAGCTGTGTGCGCTGGCGATGATCGTCTTTGTTGTCGGAGCGGAGATCTTCATTTTTTCGGCCGACAGCGATGATCGGGCGGGCGGAGTGTTCATAGGACTCCTCATCGCCTGCGGCGCGATCGTCATGGCGACCGCGGCGGCGACTTTCGAACGGATCCTGCAGAATGCCGTCGATCTGAAATCGGAGCATGAGTTGACGGTGTAAGAGGCGCCCTCGCAGAACCGCATGGCAATCATCATCAACATCGACGTCATGCTGGCCCGGCGGAAAATGAGCGTCACCGAACTCGCGGAGAAAGTCGGCATCACAATGGCGAACATCTCCGTATTGAAAAACGGAAAGGCCAGGGCGATCCGGTTCTCAACCCTGGAGGCAGTCTGCAAGGCGCTGGACTGCCAGCCCGGTGAAATCCTGGAGTTCCGGGAGTAGAGATGCGGTGCCCGGCGTTGCAACCAGCAACGCGAAGAACGGCGCCAATTCGCTTGCTGCAGTGGCCGATTCGCGCGCCGGCCTCGTGGTTGCCTTCGCCGACCATGCCGCAGCGCCTCCGCTCCCGAGCCGAACTCCGGCCGCATGACGAGCTGCCGGTCGACATGCGTCGAGATCCCTGCGATCAGCATCGGCCGCCAGCCCGCCCGGGAGACACAATGCACTCGTACGCATCGGTCTTTCCCGGCTCCGCAGGCGCTTGAAGCGTGCGAAAGTCCGACTCTCAGGTGTCCAGGTCGTTCGACGCGCCCGAGCGGCTTGTGTTGCTCGAATAGACAAATGCGAGGATCGGGCTGACGACCGCATATTGGACGGCAATAAAGCCGGACTCGATGGTCAGGTATCCGCTGACGGAACTCATGTGATGCTTCGCGCTGACCGCGACGACCATGAAACTCCAGGCAAGCGGCGCCGCCACGGCTGCAAACCGGGTCGCGCCCCGCAGGACAGATTCGCCCGCGAACAGCCGCTCCTACAGGATGGCCCAGATCCAGCCTTGGATCAGCATCGACGCGATGCCGAGCGGAATCATGATGTCTTCGCGGTACACCGCCAACTGCTTGTAGTAGCCCGCGAAAATCGTCAGATGCCAGAAGTAACCGAGTGGGAATGTCGGCAGGACGTACGCCAGCACGGCCAGGATGCGTCGTCTCATGTGGCACTCCCCTTGTTCCTGCCGGACGTCCGGCCGGTCCGGGAACGACGGGAGGACGATTTCCCGGCAGTCCGCCTGCGCTGCGACGCCTTCGCTCTCGGATTGAATTCGAGCGCGAGTTCGATCCACGATTCCAGCTGCTTTTTCGAGCGGTGCCCCTCCGGCCGGACGAAGACGAACCCGCGCATGGGCTTTCCGGTGAAGTCCATCGGTGTGCACCCCGTCTTGTTCAGCGAGTCCGCGTAGATCTCTGGATCGAGTCGCACCATCAGGCGCTGGTCGACGACTCCGAGACACATCTTTCCGGACACCATGAAGCACAATCCGCCCATCATTCGCTTCTCGACGCACGCCACGAGGTGATATGCGAGCGATGAGCGAACTCGGTCGGCCAGAATCTCGTCGAATGCCATCGTCTGGTGCCATTACCGGAGGTCGACCGGCCGAATGTGGGTAATCAGCCGATTCTTGCCAATGGTGCATCCGGCGCTGCGAGCGCGGGTGCACGGTCTGTCGTCAGCGGGCGCAACAGGGGTCAACTCCCAGGCGTCATGTGCTGCCTGTTCTCGAGGCGACAGTTCGCGATTGCATTGACAGCCTATTCATATTACTTGCATAATGCAAGTGAGTGTGCGGGACCGCAATTCTGGACGGCAGGTCATGCCGGCATCAATGGCCGATTGGCGATCGCAGTGCCCGCTGAATATCGCCCTGGAGATCTTCGGCGATCGCTGGACGTTGTTGATCCTGCGCGATTTGCTGTTCAAGCGGTTTTCGACGTACCGGGAGTTTCAGGGCAGCGGCGAGGGAGTCGCCACCAACATCCTCGCGGATCGGCTGAAAAAACTCGTTGAACAGGGGATCATCACGGGAGCGCGGAGCACAGAGGATGCACGCATCATCAGCTACAAGCCAACCGCGAAAGGGCTGGACCTGTTGCCGGTCGTCGTGGAAATGATCCTCTGGGCGGCGCGCTACGAAAAGACAGCCGCGCCCCCCCGGCTGATTCGTCACATGAGTCGCGACCGTGCGTCGTTTATCGCCGAAACGCGAGCTCGCTTCGAACCCGACGCAAGCTGACGGCGACGATTGGCGGCCTTCAAAGTGGTTCCGGTCAATCCGCCAGTAACCGAATTCCGCCAACAGTCGCATTCGCAACCTTTGGCGCAATTGGTTCGGATCCAGGATGCGAGACCGGGACGCCCTCCGGACTGTTGCTGCGAGGGTTCAGGTCTACCACGAAGTTGTCTCGGCCGTCGAAGATGCGGTATTCGTAGGCGGCGCCAGGACTGACGTCATCTCAGACCTCGGCATCACCGGCGGCAAGAAGAAGGACATCAAGG
>JAEUIG010000199.1 GCA_016795125.1 Planctomycetaceae bacterium
GGAGTTCGGGGGTCGGGACGTTGATGTTCACGTTACGGTAGCAGCGCTACATGGACTTGTCGCAGTGGTGGGTATCGTCAATAGCGCAAATCACCAGACTCCAAACGCTGTCCCCTGTCCCCTGACTTCCGACCTCCGACCCGTAGCGATTCCGCCACCGGTCCCTTACAACACCACCATGTCGCGACCGGCCCTGCATCTCGAATCCTGAATCCCGAACCCTTCTCGCGCGATGGCCCACGCGTATACGCCCGGACTGCAGGTGACGGCGCGGACGCGGTATCGCGCGCACCGGCAGCTGCCGATCGATGGCGAGGTGCTGGTCCGCGTGGGTGATCGCGTGCAGGCGCAGGACATCGTGGCCCGCACCGAGCTGCCGGGGAACGTTTATCCGCTGAACCTCGCGAATCAACTGGCGCTGTCGCCGGCAGACGTGCGCAGCGCCCTGCTGAAGCGCGAGGGCGAATCGATTGCCCAGGGAGAAGTGCTCGCGCGGACGAAGGGCATTTTCGGGATGTTCAAGTCCGAGTATGCGGCCCGGACGGACGGACGGATCGAGTCGGTCTCCGGCGTTACAGGGCAGGTCATCATCCGCGGCGCGCCGATTCCTGTGGAAGTGCGGGCCTATCTGACCGGGGACGTCGTCGAGGTGCTGCCCGGTTCGGGATGCGTCATTGAGGCGGACGCAGTGTTCGTGCAGGGCATTTTCGGCATCGGCGGCGAGGCCTACGGAACCATTCGGATTGCGGCGAACGATCCGCAGCAACGGGTGACGCCGGACCTGATCACGGCCGACATGCAGGGTCAGATCGTGGTGGGAGGAGCGCGCGTCACGCAGGAGGCGGTCCGGCAGGCGATCAGCGTCGGGGTCGCGGCGATCGTCACCGGCGGGATCGACGACCACGACCTGCGCGAGATTCTCGGCTACGACCTGGGGGTGGCGATCACCGGATCGGAACAGATCGGTGTGACGCTGGTGATGACCGAGGGCTTCGGCGACATAGCGATGGCGGCGCGGACGCATCGCCTGCTGCGGGAACATGCCGGCCAAGCGGCCGCCGCCAATGGCGCCACGCAGATTCGCGCGGGGGTGATGCGGCCGGAGGTCGTGATCCCTCTGGCCCCGACGAACGGGCCTACAGCCGCCGGTGCGGCCGGAGTGTTCGCGGCCCCGCTGGAACTCGGCGCACCGGTGCGGATTATTCGCGACCCGTGGTTCGGAGTCCTGGGAAAGGTGACGGGGCTGCCGCCCGAGCCGCGCGTGCTGGCGTCGGGATCGAAGGCGCGCGTGCTGGAGGTGCTGTCCGCGACCGGAGAGCGGTTGATCGTGCCGCGTGCAAATGTCGAGATTATCGGGGAGTGATCCTGTGACCGTCGCAGTTTGCCAGGCACTGACCAGCCTGAAGCGCCAGCGAGGGCGTCCCACGGCTGGAATCTCGCCCTCGCTGCTGAGACGCGGCTTGCCGTTCGCCCTCACCCCCGGCCCCTCTCCCGGGGGGAGAGGGGAGATCGGTAATCCCACGAGTTGCTGCACCCCTCATCCGGGGGACAGGGGGAGACGCGCCGCTGCACTGCGAACATTCGTGCTCGTGATCGTAGTGATATCAGGTGAACTGGCGAGTGCCGCCCCCCCTGCACCGCCGGGCGATGTCGCGGCGGGCGATCACGACGGAGACGACGGGCTGAAGATCGACGTCGGATTCGTGCGATCGCAAGATGATGCGCCGTTTGCGGCGACGCCGATGGTCAAAGAGTACCTGATCCGCCGGGCGACGGAGCCGGACGGTCTGTTCGTCGAGGTCAGGCGCGTCAAGACTGGGGAGGCGGACAAGGAATCCGAAATCATCGATGCGGAGATCGAACTGACTGCGGCCGAGCGTGGCGAACAGTTCTGGTTCCGGGTTTCGGCCGTGGGGCTGGACGGCGAGGTCTCCGCCTATGTGCAGACCACAACTCCGGTGGCTTCGACACGTGAACTATTTGACCGCGCGCGCGGCTGGCTGGCGGTGCTGATGATCGCGCTGTGCGGCGCCATCGTGGCGTTCATTGCGCTGGCGCGGCGCGGGGCCAAGCTGTACGTGCGTCCGATCGCCGGACTCGAGGCGGTGGAGGAAGCCGTCGGGCGGGCCACCGAGATGGGGCGGCCGTGCCTGTTCGTGCCGGGCATCCAGGATATGAACGAAATCCAGACGATCGCCGGCCTGGCGGTCCTCTCGCGCGTCGCCGAGCGTGCGGCCGAGTACGATGCGACCGTCGAAGTGCCGACGAGCAAGTCGCTGGTGATGACCGCGGCGAGAGAGACGGTCGAGGCCGCGTACTACACCGCCGGCCGGCCGGATGCGTTCAACGCCGACCGCGTCTATTACGTGACCGACGAGCAGTTCGGTTACGTGGCGTACCTCACCGGACACATGGTGCGCGAGAAGCCGGCGGCGTGCTTCTACATGGGATCGTTCTTCGCCGAGTCGCTGATGCTGGCGGAAACCGGCAACTCCGTGGGCGCGATCCAGGTCGCAGGCACCGCTCAACCATCGCAGTTGCCGTTCTTCGTCGCGGCGTGCGATTACACGCTGATCGGTGAAGAATTCTTCGCGGCCTCAGCGTATCTGTCCGGCGATCCCGACCAACTCGGAAGCCTCAAAGGGCAGGATGTCGGCAAGCTGATCGTCGCGGCGCTGCTGCTGGTCGGATGCGGGCTGTTCACGCTGGGCACTGCCGGCGGGAGTTCCGTGGCCGAACACGCGGCGACGTATCTGAAGACAGTGATTTTGAGCGGCGGATAGCAGGCTGGCGTCAACGAGAGTATGTCCAACGAATGTCGTTTTGACTGAGCGGCTCGGCGGGAGCCTCGCCCTCCCGAAATGCGACGGGGATCAACCCCGTGGCTCAATCGTGTTTGCTGACCCCTGACGGCTGATCCCTGACCGCTTTCCATGAAACGCACCATACCGCTGCTGATTACGGCGCTCAGCGGCTTTGTGCTGATTTTCGCCTATTTCATCCCGGCGACGGAGAGCTGGGGGGAATCGGTGGCGATCTGGTTCGACATCCTGGCGGCGATCGCTTACGTGCTGGGGGGCGGCAACCTGATCAAGGTGCAGCTCAAGAAGATCAGCGACCGGAAGGCGGGCTGGGGTTACGCGGCTGTGACGCTGATGGCATTCACCGTCACGCTGATCATCGGGCTGTTCAAGGTCGGCGTCACTCCGGCGCGCAACCAGGAGTACTACGGCGAATCGTTTGCACCACTGCCGGTGTCGCTGCTGCCGGAGTTTTCGGTTCCTGGCGAATTGCCGATCAAACAGCATCCGCAGGCACTGCCGCCCTCCGTGCGGTCCCAGATGCAGGTGGCCGACGGCCGGCTGACGTTTCGCGGCTGGATGCGCGATGACCAGTTCGACGACCTGATCTCCTGGGACAGCCGGCTGGAATGGCGGGCGAACGTGGAGGCGCTGCAGGAAGCCGCCACGCCGCCGGCGGAGTTACGGGGTGTGCTGGCTTATCATTACGAACACCAGTCGCTGTCGTTCCTGGGCCGGATGTCACCCGAGCAGGAGACGGCGCTGCGCACCGCCATCATCGAACCGGGAGCAGAGACGGCGGTTGAGCGGTTGCGCAATGCTGCGAGCAAGGAAACGTCCGCACCCGTCGAGTGGACGCCGCCCACGCTCTCGATTCCCGCGGGTGCACCGGTGGTCGTGGAGAACGACCGGCTCGTGGTACAGGGTCCGCTGACGCCGTCCGATCGCAAGAGTCTCGAACGCCGCTGGGCCGGGTTGCCAATCGCGCGCCAGCTGCTGGATTTTCAGATCCGGTTCTGGCTCACGAAAGTCACCTCGAACGGACCGTCGCTGAGGCGCGAGCAGGTCGAGATTCTGAATCGCGTGCTCGGCACGGCCTTTACCGCAGAGGAACTTCGCGATGTGCTCAACACGGCCGGGCAGGCTCAGCCAACCCCGAAGTCCTGGCGCGAGTTGCTGGCCGAACAGCAGGAGGGGATCGCTGACCTGGAACCGATGCAGCCGGCGGGAGAATCCGTCACGGTTAGTGACGCGCAACTGGCAGCACTGGAGCGATTCGCAGTCGATCCGGAATTCACTCCCGATGCGCTGGTCGAAGCCCTGCGTGCGGCGGGCCCGCTGACTCCAGGGCAGGAATCGAAGCTGCGGGCGACGATCGACGGACTTCCAACCGTCGGCGAGCGGAATTACGCGCTCGCGCTGGAGCTGCTGAAGGCCGGGAGCCTCAGTACGGCGCAGATCGACGTGCTGCTCAACGATTACCGGAACGAACGCCACTGGCGGCGCGACGTCGCTGTGCTGGCCGAAGCATCGCACGTCGTGAAATACCCGTGGTCGGGACAGTTCGACCAGCAGGGGAGCGGGTTTTCGTGGCTGTACCGGTACATCTTCCAGCCGCTGACGGCGACGATGTTCGCGCTGCTGGCGTTTTTCGTGGCGTCGGCTTCGTTCCGGGCATTCCGGGCGAAGAATCTCGCGGCAATCCTCCTGCTGGGGACGGCGTTCATCATCCTGCTGGGGCGGACCTTCGCCGGCGTGCTGCTGACATCGTGGCTGCCGGAGGAGCTGGCCTGGCTGCGGATGGAGAACCTGACGATCGAGATCATGCGGGTTTTCGCAACAGCGGGGAACCGGGCGATCATGATCGGCATCGCGCTGGGTCTGGCCTCGACGTCGCTGCGCGTGCTGCTGGGGGTAGATCGATCACATCTCGGAGGAGGCGACGACTGAAACGGTTGATCGTTTATGGTTGATGGTTGATCGACGCGCAAGCGACCCACTACCCACTACCCACTACCCACTACTGCATGTACGACACGCTTCAGAATCTCGATCGCCGGTGGATTTTCCTGCTGATGGGATTGGCGGTGGCGGTGCCGATCCTGTTTCAGCTGGAGTTTCCCGAGACGCCGACGTCGCTGGCGCAGGCGACCTTCGACGAGATCGAAAGTCTTCGGCCGGGCGACCGCGTGCTGATGGCGTGGGACTACGACCCGGCCAGCGAAGGGGAACTCGGGCCGATGGCGACGTCGTTCGCGCGGCACTGTTGCGAGAAGCGCCTGCGGCTGTACTTCATCGCGCTGTGGCCGGTCGGACAGCAGATGATCGACAACACGATCGAGAAAGTGATTCGCCCCGACTTCCCGGAAATGGTGTACGGCGAGGACTACGTCAATCTCGGGTTCAAGAAGGGAGAGGAAGGGGTCATCAAGGTGATCGTCACCGACCTGCCTAATCTGTATCCGACGGATGCCCGCGGCACGGGACTGAACCAGATCCCGATGTGTCGCGACCTGGAGAGCATCCAGCAGATGAAGCTGATCGTGAACGTCAGCGCCGGGTATCCGGGCACCAAGGAATGGGTACAGTACGCCACCACGCCGTACCCGAACACAAGGATCGTCGCGGGCTGCACCGGCGTGCAGGCCCCGTTGTTCTACCCGTACATTCCGGAGCAGCTGCCGGGGATGTTGGGAGCCATCAAGGGTGCTGCCGAGTACGAAGCGCTCGTCAATGCGAAGTACAGCCCGGCCGGGGCGGTGCCGGCGAAGTACCTCGAAGCGAAGCGGCGCATGGGACCACAGCTCGTCGCGCACCTGCTGATGATCGGGCTGATCATCACGGGGAACGTGCTGTACTTCGTGGGCCGGCGGCGGGCGGGTTGATGCGAAACCGCAAGCGGGGGATGAGGACGTGATGCAAATGCAGGAATCTCGCGGGAAACAGATCTGGCTTGCGCTGGGAACCCTTGCTCTGGCGTGGATCGTGTACCGCAGCGCGACGATCGGCGCCGGCTCGGCCTACGTGCAGAACCTGGACGGCGAAGTCGTCTCCGCTACGCCGACGGAGGCCATGCTGGGAGTCGCCGAGTTCAGCCAGTTGAATACGCTCGGGCTGTGGGTGGCGGCGTTCTTCACGCTGGCGGCGTTTTCATTCATGTACCGCGACAATCCGATCTACAAGTTCGCGGAGTCGATCATTGTCGGCGTGTCGGCCGCGTACTGGATGGTGATCGGGTTCTGGTCGACGATCGTGCCGAACCTCCTGGGAAAACTCGATCCGGCGTGGATCCAGACGTGGGCGATGCCGGGACTGGTCCCCGTCCGCGAGGACTTCTGGTGGACCTACATTGTCCCGCTCGTCCTCGGCGTGATGCTGCTGTGGCGATTGTCCCCCAGGGGAGGCTGGATCGGCCGCTGGCCGCTGGCGCTCGTAATCGGTTCGTTCGCCGGCATGCGGCTGGTCGCGTTCCTGCACGCCGATTTCATGAGCCAGATCAGCAACAGCATTCAGCCGCTGATTGAGCGGGACGAGGGGGAGGGGACGATCGACTGGCCCGAATCGGTGCGCAATACGCTGGGGATACTCAGCATGCTGGCGTGCCTGGTGTACTTTTTCTTCTCGGTGCCGCACCGGGGCGCGGTCGGGAAAATCTCCCAGGTCGGCATCTGGGTGCTGATGATCACGTTCGGGGCGGCATTCGGCTACACGGTGATGGGCCGCATCGCGCTGCTGGCAATCCGCCTGGAGTTCCTGTTCGACGACTGGCTGTGGCTGATCGATCCGTTAGGTCGACGCGCAGGGATTTCGTGAGTCGCACGGTTCGAATATCTCGTCGCTTCCAGGAGCGTTCCGATGGCTGCAACAGGCAAAGTGTCGCCGATTCCGACCGGGTATCATGCGGTCACGCCGTATCTGATTATTGACGGCGCGGCGAAGGCCCTTGACTACTACGCCGCTGTGTTCGGTGCGAAGGAAGTCCTGCGGATGCCGGGACCTAACGGCGAGATCGGACACGCCGAGATCATGATCGGCGATTCGCACGTGATGCTGGCGGACGAACATCCCCAGCTGGGGTATCGCGGACCGCAGGCCGGCGCACCGACGTCATCGAGCCTGATGGTCTACGTGCCGGACGTTGATGCGACGTTTGCGAAGGCGATCGCCGCCGGGGCGAAGGAGCAGCGCGCGGTCGCCGACCAGTTCTACGGCGACCGGTCCGGCACGCTGACCGATCCGTTCGGACACGTCTGGACGATCTCGACCCATGTCGAAGACGTCACGCCGGAGGAGATTGAGAAACGTCTGGCGGCGATGCCGCCGCAGTAGGCCACGCTTTCTCGAGCGTCAGATTGCAGAGTGAGCCGCTGGTAGATTTCCCTCACCCCCGGCCCCTCTCCCGGAGGGAGAGGGGAGGTACCCCCGAGTCGAGAATCCTCGTTAAAACAGCGGCGCCCTGCCCAGCATGCGTCGGACGACGGCCCACTGGCCGGCGTGCATGACCCAGTGGGAACCCTGCAGTTCGTACATTGCACCGACGGTCGGCGCATAGCTGACGCCGGTTTCCTTGTCGAAGTCGGCGTCGCTGGTTTTGGCGAGGGCCGCCAGTGTGCCCGCGCGCTGCGCTTCGAACTGCTGGAGCAGATCGGCCTTGGAGTCGAACTTCGCCGGATCGTCCGAAGCGGCGGTTTCCTTCGTGTAGCGTTCGGCGAACCCGGCGGGCAGCCTGGGCATCGAGCCGGGAGCGACCGTTTCGATCATGTCGTGCTCGCCGGCGATGAGGTGGCCGAGCTGCCACTTGATGTGGTTGCACTTGGGATGCGGGCGTCGCATCAGGTCGTCGTCGCTGAGGTCTTCGAGATAGCCGCTGGCAATGATGCGGCCCATGTCGATCGAGAGTTTCAGCGCGTCCTTAGTGTTCATGTGGTGCTCCGGTGCAAGCGAGTTGTCGATGAGGCGATCGTCAGCATACGTGGAGTAATCGCGCCGGGCATCATAATCGACGCGATGCATACGACTGAAGCGGGGCACACTCAGGCACGCAGTGTCCCGCAGCAGTTGTTACGAGCCGGCGGGCTGCGATTGGTTGAACTGTCCGGGAGTCCTTAGAACGTCGATATGTACTGTTCAATGGCGTGAATCGGCTGTTGTTCGCCCTCACCCCCGGCCCCTCTCCCGGGGGGAGAGGGGAGGACGGTGAGTCGGCGACGAAGTCTGACGATTGAGAGCGCCGCTGCTTCCTTCGGGATTGCGGTCTATTCTTTCGTCTCGGCATCCTGGTGAGTCTGTTCCCCGTTCAGGCACTGTGCATGTCGTCTCTCTCCCCTGCTCCTGCCCCGGCATCCGCGCGTGCGACATGGCTGTTTTGCGCCGCGGTGTTTGTCAGCGCGTTCCTGCTGTTCCAGGTGCAGCCGCTGATCAGCAAGGCGATCCTGCCGTGGTTTGGCGGCACGCCCAGCGTGTGGACGACCTGCATGCTGTTTTTCCAGGTGGTGCTGTTCGGCGGTTACGCCTATGCGCACCTGGTCTCGGCCCGACTGCCGGTGCGGGTCCAGGGGGGACTGCACGTGATATTGCTGGCGCTTGCGCTGGCGACGCTCGGCATTCTGCCGATGTCGCACTGGAAACCCAGCGGCGATGAATCTCCGGTGTTGCGGATCGTGCAACTGCTTGGCGTGACGGTCGGCCTGCCGTACTTCATCCTGTCGACGACCGGCCCGCTGCTGCAGCGGTGGTACAGCCTGCTGTATCCCGAGCGCTCTCCGTACTGGCTGTACTCACTTTCGAACGCGGGCTCGCTGCTGGCGTTGCTGTCGTACCCGTTTGTATTCGAGCCGCTGGCCCGCATGTCGGAACAGGGCTGGATGTGGCAGCTTGGCTTCTGGGTCTTCGCGGGGCTGTGCGTGACGTGCGTCCTGCACCTGCGAAAGGTCCGCGCGCCTGTTTCCAATCCGACCACCGAGTCGCTGGCCGTTTCGCAACCTCCGACGATCGGCCAGTACGCCCTCTGGTTCATCCTGGCAATGTCCGCCTCGGCAATGCTGCTGGCGACCACGAACCAGGTCTGCCAGGACGTGGCCGTGGTGCCGTTTTTGTGGGTCGCGCCGCTGTCGCTCTATCTGCTCAGCTTCATCCTGTGCTTCGACAGCGACCGCTGGTATCGCCGTGACCTGTGGGCGCCGGCGTGCACGCTGCTGATCGTCGGCGTCTGCTGGGTGCAGGTGTATGGACAGCGGGCGTTCCTGCCGCTGCAGGTGTCGGTCTACTTCGGGGCGTTGTTTGCGATGTGCATGGTGTGCCACGGCGAACTGGCGCGGATGCGGCCTTCCGCGCAGCATCTGACGGCGTTCTATCTCACGATGTCGGCCGGCGGCGCGGGAGGTGGATTGTTTGTCGCGCTGCTGGCGCCGCTGGTGTTTCCCGACTACTGGGAGTTCCACGTGTGCCTGGCCGCAGGGACGATCATCGGCATCGTGACGTTCTATCACGGTTTCGGCTGGATCGGACCGGACGTGCGGCCGCCCGTGGCGTTTACGCTGCTCGCGGCGCTACTTCTGGCCGTCGTCGGCGTCGTCTTCGCCGACCGCTTGAACGAGCATTCCGCGTCACTGGCCGTGGTGCGGAACTTCTACGGCGTTCTCAAGGCGGATCTCGAAGTCCGCGGCGGCGAAGAGGTTAAATCGCTGCGGAACGGGCGGATTCTGCACGGACTGCAGTACACGCAGGCCGGGTGGGAATCGATCCCCACCACCTACTATGCGGAGACGAGCGGCGCGGGGCTGGCGGCGCGACTGCTGCAGGAGCGAGGTCGTCCGATGAAACTCGGCTGCGTCGGGCTTGGTGTGGGGACCATGGCGGCGTACGGTCGAGAGGGGGACATCGTCCGTTTTTATGAAATCAATGCGGCGGACGTACAGATGGCCCAGGAGCAGTTCACGTACCTGGAGCGCTCGCCGGCCGAAGTGGAAATCGCGCTCGGGGACGCGCGGCTGTCGATGGAATCGGAACCGCCGCAGCAGTTTGACCTGCTCGTCCTCGATGCCTTCTCGGGCGATGCGATCCCCACGCACCTGCTGACGCGCGAGGCGATGGAGCACATGCTCGGCCATATGCGGCCAGACGGCATCATCGCCGTCCACATTTCCAACCTGCATTTCGACCTGCGTCCGGTCGTGGCGGCGCTGGCCGACGAGTTCCAGCTGGCGAGCGTGCTGATCGATGATCGCGGCAAGGCCAAGCCCGGCGATCTCAGCAGCCGCTGGGTGCTGCTGGCGACTGATCCCGACGTGCTGCAGCATGCGAGCCTGGCGAACGCCGTCACCGATGCGCCCGCCCGGCGCGTCTTGTGGACGGACGACTTCAGCAACCTGTTCAACGTGCTGCGGTAGCGGGTTCGGGGAGGGCGACGCGTACCCGGGAGGGCGAGGCTCCTCCCGTGACGTCACGTCACATGTTCTCTTCCGGCTTCGGTTCTTCCGGCTTCGGTTCTTCCGCCGGCGGCTCGGCCGGCTTGAGTTCGAGGCCGGCGGTGACCTGGGCTTCCGGCAGCGCCTCCTTGAACTTGGCGATGCCCTCCGGCGTAATTCCCGTCTGCCAGACGTAGAGCCGCTTCAGGTTCTTCAGTCCCTTGAGATGCTCGAGGCCGGCATCGGTGACCTGCGTGCCGTACAGGTTCAGATAGTTGAGGTTCTCCAGCGCAGCAAGATGCGCGAGGCCGGCGTCGGTGATGGCCGTCCGTTCCAGGTGCAGCTTTTCGAGCGTGGTGAGCCCCGCGAGGTTGGCGAGGCCCGCGTCGGTGATCTTGGTGCCGGCAAGATTCAGCCAGACGATCGGCTGGAGTTTGGCGACGACAACCAGTGCGTCGTCGGTCACGTCCTTATCGGCGAGGTGCAGTGTGACGTCGAGGCGCGGATCGTTCTGAGCAATCGGCATGACGTTGCCGCCGAAATCCTTGACGGCCTGCACGGCGGCGGGATCGGGCGCGGGAGGGGGAGTCTCCTGGGCGAAAGTGGTTCCGGCCAGCGAGACAAGGACAGCGGCGGCGAGCAGGTTCTTCATGGCGGATTCCTCTCAGCGGACGAGACGATGGCCCCGCGGGGGCTAGCCGCGATGATAGCCGGGTAACGTGGGAGGGGCAAAGGGGCAGAGGGACAAAGTGGCAGAGGGAAGGATTGACATTGGGATCGGCGCGGGGCATTGTGCGCGGTGGTGTCGATTGATCGACTTCCGCAGTTGACCATTCACAATTGGCCATTGACGCATTCCCATGGATTCCTCATCGCTCGAATCGAAACTCGCCTCGCTGGGACTTCGCCTGCCGGAGGCGCCAAAGCCCGTTGCTGCGTATGTCCCGGCGGTGCGGACCGGGAACCTGGTGTTTGTCAGCGGACAATTGCCGCTGACGGGCGGCCAGCTCCTGGCGACCGGCAGCGTGCCCTCGGCGGTGCTGGTCGATCAGGCCCAGGAAGCGGCGGCGCAGTGCGTGCTGAACGGCCTGGCGATTCTCAAGGCCGAACTCGGCGGCGATCTGAGTCGGCTCAATCGCGTCGTGCGGATCGGCGTGTTCGTGCAGAGCGACAATGACTTCAAGGATCAGCCGCTGGTCGCCAACGGTGCGTCGGAGCTGCTGGAAAGGCTGCTCGGCGATTCCGGCAAACACGCCCGTGCGGCAGTTGGAGTCAACGCACTGCCGCTCGGGGCCAGCGTGGAGGTGGAGTTTGTATTTGAGGTGAGTTGACCGCGTGGCAGAGGGATGAGGGGTGAGGGCCAAGGGGGGCGAACGTGATGGCGCCGTATCTGTTGCTCGCTGCACTGCTGGCCGCTGGTCCGGACGACGCCAAGCTCAAGGCGCTGGCCGATGCGTATCAGGCGAATCGGCAGTCGTTCGTGAATGTCGACTGTCGGTTCAAAGTGCAGTTCGGGAGTTGTGCCACGCTCGAGGATGCACTGGCCGGCCGATTTCTCGAACAGCGGGACGAACAGTGGGACCAACGTGGCGGCCGCTGGACGGTCCGCGGACCGTTCGTGCGCTATGAGTACGGATTTCTGCTCGATCCGGCGGCGAAAGACGACGACGAGTATCTCATCTCAGGCAATTATCTGCTGCAGCGGCTTCAAGGCAGCACGACCGGCAATGACGTGGCGCTGTTTGATTCCGTCGAAGATGACGGTTTTGGAATCCGCTTTCACCCGTTCAACATCGACATCATCGGACCTCACGAATACTCCAACCCGCCGAGGTATGTCGACAGCTGCCTCAGCGGACGATTTGTCGGGCGCTACAACGGCATCGAGACCATTCAGGGCATCCAGCTGGAGACGGTGTCGATCGGACCTTCCGGCATGGTCGTCCCGGTGAAGATGGGCTTCGATCCCTTGCGTGGACATCTCCTGTGCTACATGCAGGATTCCGACCCGGACACGGGGCGGTTGCGCTATGCCGCCTATGTCACCTCAGCGCGCGAGTGCACCGGCGGACGGTGGATTCCATTGCGGTGGGTCAATTTCCGTGATCCGGAGTCCGCAGAACCGCACAGCACGACGATTTTGACGGTCACCGATCTGAACGTGGACGATCCACCGCCGGACGAGTCGTTTGAGATGGTGGTCCCTGCGGCAACGCGGATGCGATTTCAGGACGGGCGGCTGTTCGCGGATTGGCAATCGGAGAATGAACTCACAATCACCGCAGCCAACCTGCCGGCGACCTACGAAGCGTACGTGAAGGCTGCCAAGAACCGGCAGCGACTGCAGGCGATCCGCCGCGTCTTCGGCGGACTGCTGAACGATCGCGGCCACACGTGGTTGCTCATCGCGCTTGCCGGAGTCGTTGGACTGGTGGCCGCCATCTGGTGGCGCAGTGGATCGGGTGACGTGAAGCAGAAGTCGACCGGCACGAGCGAACATGTCTCAGGCTGAAGCAGATCGCGGTCGCCAGAAGCTCGCGCGGCTGGGCGTCGTGGGCGTGCTGCTGATCATTGTGTTCGGCGCGTGCCTGTGGGCGTACCTCGGCCAGTACGAATTCCGGGATGCTTACGTCGCCAGCATTCATGACGCACACGGAGTCGACCCGCGCTTTCCGGAAGTGGTCACCGGTCCCGACATCTTTGTCCGCTGGAAAGGGGACGGGCACTCGGAACAGAAGCTCCTGTGGGGTCGATCGGACGCGGACCGATTGCAGGAACTCGCCACGGAATTCCGGTGGGTCGAGTTGCCGGACGGCGGCGCCCTCGGCAATTCGAAACTGGAACTGATTCCCCGGGCCGTACGCGGCGACGCAGTCTTCGACGATTCGGACCTGTTTATCATCGGCGACGTGCCGCTGCGGACCACGTGGGCGCGCATCACGATTTTCCACAGTCGAGCCACGGGGTTTTCGCTGGTTGAGATCAAGCGCTGAACGCCGGCGCACGTCTTGCGGCCGGCGTTCACCAATCACGCTGGCGGTGTCGCGACGATTACAGCACGCGCATGAAGGCGACAAGGTCCGCTTTCTCGTCGCCGTTGAGCTTCAGTCCCAGGACAAGATTGAAGAACTCGACGGTGTCGTCGAGCGTCATCAGGCGGTCGTCGTGCAGGTACGGCGGTGAGTCCTTGATGCCGCGCAGCGGGAACGTCTTGATCGGTCCGTCGGCCGAGGCGAGCCGGCCGTTGATCAGGACTTCCTCAAAGAACCGTTCGACCTTCAGGTTGTGCATCAGGTTGTCGGTGTAGTACGGCGCGGGATGGCAGACGCCGCATTTCGCCTTGCCGAAGAACAGCGCCTGCCCGCGCAACTCCTGCTCGGTCGCCAGTGACGGGTCGAGCATGCCGAACACGTCGAGCTTCGGCGCGGGGGGAAAGTCCAGCAAAGCCTGGAACTCGGCCATGTGGTGCACTTCGGTGCCGCGATTGAGGTCGTTTGCGCCCTTTCGCGCTGCATCGTGCGGCTGACCGTCGAAGTACGCCGCACGCTGCTCAAACTCGGTGAAATCCTCGACCGTTTTGAGCGCGCGCTGCGAGCCGAACAGCCGCTGGATGTTGAGGCCGCGCAGCGTGGGCGTGTCGATGCGGTGCCGGTGCTCGTTCGGGCGGATGTCGCCGACGGTGTGGGTCGAGGCGTTGGTGTGTCCGTTGTTGTGACAGTCGAAGCAGGCGACGCCGAGGCTGGGCCTGAGGCTGCGGCGGTCGTGAGTCATATTGAACTGCTGTTGCGGGAAAGGCGTCACCAGCAGGCGCAGCCCGTCGAGCTGCTTGGGATTGAGGATGCCTTTGAACAGTTCTTCGAAATTGTCGGTCGTCACGAGCTTGCCCTGCGAAACATCGCCAAGATCGGGCCGGGTCGTGAGAAAGATCGGCGGCGGAAACTCGGGGAGCAGGTGATCCGGCAGATCGTGGTCGAGGTCGAAGCGCGTGAGGTCGCGACCGGTCTGCTTCTTGGGTTCGTCGATCAGCGGCTTGGTGAAGATCATGCCGCCGGCTTCGTGATGCGGATGCGGCAGCGGGAGCAAGCCGGCCGGCCAGTGATGCCCGGCTTTGATCTCGTCAGCCGTCATGCCGGCGAGCTTGTCCCACGTCATGCCACGCGGCAGCTTGACGCGAACGCCTCCCTGCACCGGCTTCCCGGCCGACATGGTGACTCCGTCGACTGGGTGATTGCCGAGGTCGTACCGCTCTTCCAGAAGGCTCTGCTGCCGCTCAGCGAACTGCGGCTTCTCGGATTGCAGCCGCTGGACAAGATCGGGAAACGGCTCGGCGGGAGTGGCGGGATCCGGCTGAGCAACGGCCACGGGTGAAGTCAGCAGAACAGCGGAGAGAAACCAGCCGGCGCGAGACATGGGCATCTCCTTCAGATGGCGGCTTTTTTAAAGTCGTGTGCGTTCCTGAATCTCAACGCTAACACGAGCCGCCCGGATGTGAAGGTGCCTTCTCCCATTTGCGGAAGCAATCAGGGACTGACCGATCCAGGCAGTATCCGATGAGAGCCCGCTCGGTACCGCAACGGCCCGATGTGCCGGCGTCTCCTCTGTGTTTTCGCGGACATTGGTTGTTGCTGGGCGATTCTGGTCCGGCTCAATCGATGGCCGACTGATGTTGCGATCGGTGCAGCCGCAGGCGGCGGAACGTCAGCCAGGCGGCACAGAAGGCAACGAGGTCAAACATGCCGATCGAAACCCAGCGTGCTGCAGAAGCAGCTTCCATGGGCACGAGGGCCGCCCGCAACAGATGCACGAGCACGAAGCCGGCGACGACCAGGCAGACAGTCTGATATTCGCGACGGACGACCATCGCCCAATCGAAGCCGCGATCCGGCCGCGCCCAGCGGAGCGAGTTCGGCAGGCAGGCGGGCGTGCATTCAGCCCAGCGGAGGAAGTCGCCGCCGAACCGCCCGTGCAGAAATGCTTCTTCCCGCAAGGCGATCCGCTCGTAATACAGGATGTAGACCAGCGTGACGACGAGGATCAGCCCACCGTTCGCGGACGACATGCACCAGCCGATCACCACCAGGAAGTTGCCGACATAGAGCGGATGCCGCACCAGGGAATACAGTCCGCGCGTATTGAGCGCCGACGCCTTCTGATGCCGCATGTTGCGACCGGAGCTGCCCGGCGGGATGAAGCCGACGACACAGCAACGGGTCAGCAGCCCCAACACAGCCAGCGTGTAGCCGGCCAGGTCGGACAACACCATCGTGCCGGGCGCATGGACAGGTCCGTTCAGCGCCGCCATGAGGATGGGAACGAGCAGGAGCGGCAGAAAGCTCCGACGTGTAAACAGCCAGTCACCGTCGGACTCCAGTTGATCGCGCAATTGCATGGGATTCGCTGGTCAAAAGGCGGGGAGTGAATGGTTCGGGTGTGGCGGCCGCGTGCTACTAGTTACTTAGTTGTTCGGTTCAGGCCGAAATCCATTGACCGTAAGATGCATCATCGGGAAGCGGTCGCCGCCTCTTCCTCGACAGCCGTTTCGCGCAGCTCGAATAGCTGCGTGCGCGGATCGTAGGCTTCGTAGTCCCGCGCCGGCACGCGGAAATCGCGTGCAAGCGCAGCGCTCCATGTCGGCCAGGGGGACAGCCAGGAACGCGACGACGCCAGATCATTGACCGGCAGCCACGCCAGCGTGCAGGCCACGCCGCACAGCAGTATGGCCGCCGGCCGCAGGCGGCGGCCGATCCAGGATTCCACGCCGATATCGCCGGACTGCGCCAGAGTCACCAGCCGCCGGGCACGCAGCGCGATCACTCCGCTGCCGACTCCAAACCCAATCGTCTCCCGGCATGGTTCGCCGACGGATTGCGTCTGTTCGACGACGGACAACAGCGTCCGCAGGTAGCCGGCGATCTCCGAGCGTGAGGAAACGACCGCTGCATCGCACGCAAACTCGCGCGCCAGCGCCGCCTGACGGGCGCTCCACCACACGATGGGATGGAACCAGTACAGGATTTCCACCAGCCGCTGCAGGAACAACTGCAGTGGATGCCCCAGCCGCAGGTGCGCGAGTTCGTGCTGCACGATGAACTGTCGCTCGCCTGCCGGGAAGCCGAGCACCGCATTCGGCAGCAGGATGTACGGCCGATGGAATTGCCAGCAGCACGGCCCCGCGACGTGCGGCCCGGTCTGGAACTGCACGGAGCGCCCGCCGATCGCCGCCACCTTGGCGACGCCGCTGGAGACGACCAGGTCGTCGGCAATCGGGCGGCAACTCTGGAGGCAGCGTGCGGCGCAGATCCACCCCCCGACGAGCGACATTCCGGCAACGGCCACTCCCGTCAGCCAGACCGCCTGCAGCACACGGCCGGCGATCAACTGTGTCTGCACAGTCGACACGGCCCGAGCGGCGGCAAGCGGTTCGGGAATCACCAGGCGCAGGTGCGGAAAGGTCGCCGCGATCGCCGTCAGCGTCAGGATGACGGCGTGGGAGCAGGTCCACAATCGACACTCGGCCTGTGCGGTCAGCCGTCCGAAACGGCGAATGCATCCGGCCGCGACGATGACGATGGCTGCCTGCAGCGACAGGGACGCCACGGTTTCCAGGAATTGGGCGGCGTTCATGGGCGTGATTCCAGCGCCGAGATGGCGGCCTTGACCTCGCGGATGTCCGCTGCAGTGAGCTCGTCCTGCTGAATGAGATTGAGGACGAGTGATTTCGTCGAGCCGCCAAACAGCCGCGCGCGCAGTTCGCCGAGCATGCTGCGGCGGACCGTGTCGCAACTGACGGCCGGCACGTACACATGGGCGCGGCCGCGCTTGGTTCGCCGCAGCACGCCGCGTTTCTCGTGAAGTATCTTGAGCGTGGTGAGCACGGTGGTATAGGCCAGCGACCGATCGAGGGCGTCCACGACTTCCTGGACGGTTGCGCCGCTGCGGTCCCAGACCACCTGCATGACTTCGAGTTCACACTTGGTCAACGATGTCGTCGGCATGCCGGGCTTCCAATGGGGGCTACGGTTTCTCGTCGCCGCTGTCGAGACGCGCCATCTGGCGGTAGACCTCAGCATCAATGGCGTCGGGCACGCATTCCACGTGTCCATCTCCATACAGGAAATTCACTCCGCCGTGATGCCGGCTGGAGAATTCGCACTCGTCGCAGACGCGACAGTTTGGGCCCACGTCGGCGCTCCCCAACAGTCGGCAGAGCGCATCCTCTCCACGCTGCTCCACTCCCAGCCAGGTCGAGGGAACCCGCGCTGCCGTCCGCTCGCCCACGACGACCGTGTTCGACAGTCCTCGCAGGAACTGATTGCAACGAGTGGGCCGTGAATCGATGAACGCCCCTTCTCCGGCGGGCGGAGGGAAGCCCTCGTCCGCCTCGGAATTGCCATAGACTCCCACATAGTTCGCCGAGGGCAGCACCACGAGCAGCAGGTCGCCGGCGCCCGGCGGAAGCACGGCCCGCTCGGCGTACAGCGGAAACTGATCGTCCGCGAGATCCGAAGGGCAGGAGAACAACGGCACGCGCCGCTCGCGTGCGGACGAATTCACCGCATCAGCGACGCGCACATTGCGGTCGACCAGGACGTGCGTCGCCGGCAACTCAAGAAACGGCAGCAAAGGCACGGCCCATCCGTAAGCTGACTGCAGAGTCGCCTCTCGCTGCGTGCCGGCCGGAAAGCACTGGAACGCATCGTGATAGTTGTGGAGCGCGATGCCGATCTGTTTCAACTGGTGCGAACACTGCACCGCGCGGGCGGCTTCCCGTGCTGAGCCAAGCGCTGGCAGGAGAACTGCCGCCAGCGCGGAGATGATCGCCGTCACCGCCAGCAGTTCGAGAATCGTAAACCCGGCGCGCGAGATGCCGCAACGTGCATGCGCACTGCTCGAAGCGGCAGCAGCGTGGCGCAAGTTCCGGCGCACCTGAAGCTCGTCCATGAATTCAAACTTCCGACGTGTTCCCGCTTTCTACGAAAGGCTTAGTTACTCGTCAAGACGAATGAGCCGCCCTGCTCACTCCGGGGGCGGGTCAGAGTTCCGGGAGTTCGCCGATTCCAGAGGGTCGTACGTCAGCCAGGCCACCGTCAGGCTGCAGAGGCCGAGGCCGGCGACGAAGTACGGCCAGTATTCCAGCGGCACGCGCAGGTTGGGGATCGTCCCTTCCGTGAGATGCATGAACAATTCCAGGATGCAGAAAATCCCGAGCAGCAACGCCAGCCGGCTGACGGCGCGACGGAACCAGTAACCGAGCCGGCGGAGTGGCATATTGTCAGTATAGCAGGCCGCAGAATCGAGTGGTCCTCGACAGGGGGATGCGTGGTTGGCATCATCGCCGCATGTTCCATGTCGTCCTCTACCAGCCCGACATTCCTCAGAACTGCGGCAACATCGGTCGCAGTTGCGTGGCGGTCGGTGCGAAGCTGTGGCTGGTCCGTCCGCTGGGTTTCCTGCTCGACGACCGATATCTCAAGCGGGCCGGGATGGACTACTGGCAGCATCTCGACTGGCAGGCGGTCGACAGCTGGCAGGAGCTGGAGCAGCACCTCGGCGACCGGCCGAAGTGGTTCTTCTCGCGCTACGCGGAGAAACTGGTCTGGGAAGCGGAGTTCGCGGACGAGGACGTGTTCGTCTTCGGCAGCGAAACCCGCGGGTTGCCGGAGTCGCTCCGCACCGCGAACTCTCACCGGTGCCTCAAGCTGCCGATGCGGGAAGAAGTGCGGAGCCTGAACCTCGCGAGCACGGTGAATACGGTGCTGTATGAAGGGGTGCGGCAAATTGGCGGGATTGGCGAATGAGCCGTGGGGTTTAGGAGCGTGATCGTGAGCTGCAGAGTCATATACCACGAAGGCCAAAACGTCAGCCTCAAGACGAAAGGGACTACTGGTCGATTGTCGATCGAAGGCAACAGAGTTGTCATTCGCGGCAAATGCGAGGTCCGCATTCCGTTATCATCAATTCAGCGGGTGGAACCGTTTCGAATAAGTGGCGCGGGGCAGATGATCAAGCTCACCCATGCGCGTGGAACGATGTTCCTCTCCGTTACCCGCTTCAGCCTGCTCGGAGTGTTTGTCGTGGTAAACTTTTTCGGGACCAAGCGGCTCGAAGATGAGTTGCGGGACGCAATTGCCCTATCGACAAAGCCAGCATAGTTGACGCATCGGTGCGCTGACGCCGCGCCGCTCCCTGGTCACTCACTCTGAATCGCGCTTGGCGGCTTCGAGTCAGTTCGGCACGCCTTCACCGCACGACAGGTTTGGCGATGAGTCCACCGGTGCGATTTTCGACCTTCATGGCAAACGAGAAAGCGTCAATACTCACCGCACAGGCGATGTCTTCCAGGGGCGAGTCCGTGTCACCGAGTCGGTGCTTGTGCGCAGCACGACTATTCTGCACGGCAGCAACGATTCGCTCCTGATGGACCGGAGTGCCCTGCAACAGCGCGACGAGCATCTCGGCGCAGGCGAGGTCTTCCTCACCTTCCTCCGGGTATCCAGAAGCCACGAGCGTCACTTCCGCCCGGTCTGCCAGGGCTCGGGCGGTCGCAGAGGCGACGACCAGGCTGCCAAGCCAAACCTCCACTGCACCGCTTGCTGCGACGACACAACGTGTGCCCGAACCGGTCCGTTGAACAGCGCGACCCGAGAGTTTTCGACCGATGAGCTGGCTGGGTGAATTATTGTGATCGAAGCCGGGAATGAGCCGTCCACCGACTTCACCCATGCGGAACCCTTCGACTCTGAAGGCTTCCTCGACCGTTGAGACCAGTTGAATTTCCGCGATGCCGGCTGCGAATGCGTATGCTGCCGTCGTGAATGCTCTGA
Source organism: Planctomycetaceae bacterium (assembly GCA_016795125.1). Taxonomy (GTDB): domain Bacteria; phylum Planctomycetota; class Planctomycetia; order Planctomycetales; family Planctomycetaceae; genus JAEUIG01. Next base: position 20,032 of record JAEUIG010000199.1, read on the forward strand.
GTACGTCGATGACGACGACCGTTCCAGTCGCCTTGCGCGCGCCTTCAATTCCTTGGAGAATGCGGATCTGCATGTCGTCTCGCGTCTCAGCGACCAGGGTGCCTGTCGACGCACCGCATCGCTGGTCGGCGGTGCGGCGAGCCGCACCCTACATTGCTATTCCCACTCGATCGTGCTGGGCGGCTTGCTGCTGACGTCGTACACGACGCGGTTCACGCCGCGGACGCTGTTGATGATCCGCGTCGACACGCGCTGCAACAGGTCGTACGGCAGCCGCGACCAGTCAGCCGTCATGAAGTTGTCGGTATTCACCGAGCGGATGGCGATCACGTCCTCGTACGTGCGAGCGTCGCCCATCACGCCGACCGTCTGCAGCGGAAGCAGCACTGCGAACGCCTGCTGCACATCGCGGTACAGGTCGGCGTCGATCAGCTCTTCGATGAAGACCGCATCCGCCTCGCGCAGCGTTTCCAGACGCTGTTCGGTGATCGCGCCGAGGCAGCGAACGGCGAGGCCCGGGCCGGGGAACGGGTGCCGCCAGATGAGGTTTTCCGGCAGGCCGAGCTCCAGGCCCATGCGGCGGGCTTCGTCCTTGAACAGGTCGCGCAGCGGTTCGATGAGTTCGAAACCAAGTTCTGCCGGCAGTCCGCCGACGTTGTGGTGATACTTGATCGCCGCAGCGGGACCGTCCTTGCTGCCGCCGGACTCGATCACGTCGGGATAGAGCGTCCCCTGGGCGAGGAAGTGCGCGTCCGGGATCGACTCCGCTTCCTTGCGGAAGACTTCGATGAACACGCGGCCAATCGCCTTCCGCTTCAACTGCGGATCGCTGACGCCGGCCAGAGCATCCATGAACTGCTGCCGCGCGTCGACGACATGCAGGTCGGTCTGGAAATGCTCACTGAACTGCTCGCGGACCTGTTCCCGCTCACCTTTCCGCAGGAGGCCGTTGTCCACAAAGATGCACGAGAGCTGCTTGCCGATCGCCTTGAACAGTAGCGCCGCCGTGACCGACGAATCGACGCCGCCGGAGAGGCCGCAGATGACGCGACGATTTCCAACGCGCTCGCGCAGGGCGGCGACTTCGCGCTCAATGAGCGACTCGATGGTCCAGTCGCCGTGACAGCGACAGACGTGTTTGACGAAGTTCGCCAGCAGGTTCTGACCGAAGTCGGTGTGCGTGACTTCGGGATGGAACTGCAGGCCGTAAATCGGCAGGGTGTGATGCCGGATGGCGGCGTTCGGACAGGTTTCCGTCGCCGCGATCTGGCTGAAATGCGCACTGAGATCGTGGACCTGGTCGCCGTGGCTCATCCAGACGGTCCACTCGTGCGGCAGACCGCTGAGCAGCGGGTCATTGCCCACCGCACGACAGATGGTGTGCCCAAACTCGCGGGACCTGGCCGGCGAGACTTCACTGCCGAGGGCGCGGCAGAGGGCCTGCATGCCGTAGCAGATGCCGAGGATTGGAATGCCGAGATGGAAGATCTCGGGATCGGGCAACGGCGCGCCGGGGGCATACACGCTGGACGGCCCGCCGGAGAGGATCAGTCCCTTGGGATTGAGTTCACGAATCCGCGCCGCCGGCAGATCGTGGCGGACGAGCTGGCAGAAGACGTGCTGATCGCGAACGCGGCGGGCAATGAGCTGCGCGGTCTGCGAACCGAAGTCGAGGACGAGGATCAGCTCTTCCCGCTGCGGATCGACGATGCTGCTGTCGTCGGGCCCGGGAGTGCGATCGAGAACGGTGGACATGGCCGGAAGAGGTTGTCGGTGATCGGTTGTCGGTACTCTGTACTAGCCGCGACCGTCAGAGAGCGCTCGTGGCCCTCATCATGAACCACGCGTTCAATCGCTTCCTGGCGGTCGCGGCGAGTCAGTCTTGTCGCCGTCAAAAAAACGAACCGGTCGGCGACGGGAGTCGCGACCGGCGTGGAAACCAAACAGCGATTTTAGCGGATCAGGCGGCGAGTGGAAGCGAGCGGTGCGACGATTCGCGCGTGGGTAGTGTCCTAGTTTGAAATTCTTCTCGGACTCAGCTCCACGGCCGCTGAAGCATGGATAATGCGATTCGGCTGATGCCGATGAACCACGCAATCGCTGTGAAGGTCAGGGCCAGACGGATTGCGAGCCACCCGCAATCCGTGAACCAGCAAATCGCAGGCGCGGCCGCTCCCGCGATCACATGCAGCGATGCCCCTGCCATGTTGGAAATGTGCTGATATCGGGGGAGCCGAGAGCAATTTGTCATGCCGTCGCATTCTACCACAGCGCATGAGAGACTCCGCCACTTCGGCGGGGTCCGGGACTCTGGTAGTGTCCTAATCTGACTTCTTTTCTTCGAGCGCCTTGTTGGCCCGAACAAAGAGAATACTGAACTGCCAAATCGCGGCCGCTGCTAGCACGACGCCGAGTATAAGAGCGACGCACGCCCTGGGGAGTGCGGTAGTGTCGTCTGGCATCGACAGGTCGGCGATGGTCCATATGCTCAGAAAGCAAAAGGCACTTGCCAGGAGCAGGAAGCAAACGAGAATCGCTCTGAGGCACCCCATGCCCGCATTCTACCACAGCGCATGAAAAACCCCGCCACTTCGGCGAGGTCCGGGACTCTCAGCCCATCACGCGGTCGTACAGGTCGTCGAACGTCCATAGCGACCCGATGACGCCCGCCATCATCGCGGGGGTCGGTCGCAGGTTGCCGTTGTGCGTAGCGTCT
>JAEUIG010000213.1 GCA_016795125.1 Planctomycetaceae bacterium
GCTTGATGCCGCCGCCGGCGAGCCACATCGTGAAGGCGTTCGGATGGTGGTCGCGGCCGTCGCCGCCGCCTCCCTGGACCATCGGTGTGCGGCCGAACTCGCCCCCCCAGATCACGAGCGTGTCGTTCAGCAGGCCGCGCTGCTTGAGGTCGGTCAGCAGGGCGGCGCACGGGCGGTCGGTGTCTTCGCAGTTCTTCTTGAGATCGTGCACCAGTGCGCCGTGCTGGTCCCACGCCTCATGGAAGATTTCGACGAACCGCACGCCGCGCTCGACGAGCCGCCGCGCGAGCAGACAGGTGTTTGCGAAGCTCGATTCGCCGGGCTTCGCGCCGTACAGGTCGAGCACGTGCTGCGGCTCCTGGCCGATGTCCATCACCTCCGGCGCGCTCGACTGCATGCGGAACGCCGTTTCGTACTGGCTGATCCGCGTGGCGATCTCCGGGTCGCCGACTTCGCCCAGCCGCAGGCGATTCAGGCCGTTGATGGCGTCCAGCGAATCACGCTGCAGCCGCGCATCCACCCCGGCCGGATTCGACAGGTACAGCACCGGTTCGCCGGTGTTCCGCAGCTGGACTCCCTGGTGGACAGTCGGCAGGAAGCCGCTGCCCCAGTTCGAATTGCCGCCGCTCGGGCCTTTCTTGCCGGTGCTGAAGACCACGAAGCCCGGCAGGTTCTGTGACTCGCTGCCGAGGCCGTACAGCGTCCAGGCACCGAGGCTCGGTTTGCCGAACTGCTGCGAGCCGGTGCTCATCTGGATCTGCGCTGGCGCGTGATTGAACGCGTCGGTCGCCATCGACTTCACGATGGCGATGTCATCGACAACGCCCGCCAGGTGCGGCAGGAGTTCGGAGAGTTCCGCTCCGGACTGTCCGTACTTCGCGAACTTGAAGCGCGGGCCGAGCAGCGTGGAATTCGGATTGATGAACGCCGCGCGGTACCCCGAAATGAGTTCGGCCGGCGGGAGCGTGCCGTCGTACTTCGCGAGCTGCGGCTTGTAGTCGAACAGCTCCAGGTGGCTGGGTGCGCCGGCCATGAACAGGTAGATGACGTTCTTCGCGCGCGGCGCGTGATGGGGGCGCGGCTGCGTTACGCTCGTCGGCGCTGCCTGAGCAGTCCGCGCGCCGGCCAACTGGCTCAGCGCGACTGCTCCCAGGCCGACACCACATTCCTGCAGGAACCAGCGGCGGGCAAGTGCGTTGCCGGATATGCCATGACGGAGATGCTGTTGGCAGTGCATGGGAAGGTCGATGGGCAATGGCTGTTAGTCGATGGACGTTTGCCGGCGGACGCCGACGTCGCTTGCGGTTTCGCCGACGTTCAGTCTTTTGTCACGGTTTCGTCGAGATTGAGGAGGACGCGGGCGAGGGCCGTGTAGGTTGCGAGTTCGGCCGCGTTGTCCGTCTTGGTGGATTCGCCGATCAGGGGCTGGGCGTCGAGTTCGCCGGTCGATAGCCGCCGGCGTTGTTCGACGAGGAATTCCCGCAGCAGCGCGACTTCCTCCGGCTTGGGCGCACGCGATACGCAGCGCTCGAACGCCCAAGCGATGCGGGCGTTGTCGTCTCCCTTGCACTGAGTGAGTGTTGCGCTCGCCAGAGACTGGGCGCACTCCACAAACAGCGGCTCGTTGAGCAGCGTGAGGGCCTGCAGGGGGGTGTTGGAGCGCACGCGGCGCACGCAGGCGAAGTCGCCGTTGGGTGCGTCGAAGTTCTGCAGCATGGGGTAGGGGACCGAGCGGAACCGAAACGTGTAGACCGCCCGGCGATAGCGGTCGGCGCCGGTGTCGGTGTGCCAGGTCTTCGGTCCGTAGCTGGCCGGGGGCGCGAACAGGAAGTCCGGCGCCGGCGGGTGCACGCTGGGTCCGCCGATGTGTTCCTGCAGCAGTCCGCTGGCGGCGAGAGCGATGTCGCGGACGGTTTCGGCCGCGACACGGAACCGCGGCCCGCGCGCCAGCAGGCGATTGTCGGGATCGCGGGCGAACTGTTCGGGCGTGACGTTCGACGACTGGCGGTACGTCGCTGATGTGGCAATCAACCGGTGCAGGTGCTTCGTGCTCCAGCCGTTGTCCATGAAGTCGACGGCTAACCAGTCCAGCAATTCGGGATGGCTCGGCGTGTCTCCCTGGACTCCGAGGTCTTCAGGCGTGGAGATCAGGCCGGTGCCGAAATACGACTGCCACACGCGGTTCACCAGAGCGCGGGCGGTGGTCGGCGAGTTGCGGTCGGCCAGCCAGCGGGCGAACGACAGCCGCGTCGGCTTCTCATCCGGCAGCGAGTTCAGGAAGGCCGGCACGCCGCGCGTGACTTCTTCCGCGGGTTTCAGGAAGTCGCCACGGTTGAGCCGTTGCGTAGCGCGCGTTTCGTCGCGTTCCAGCAAAACCAGCTGGCTGGCCCCCTGCGGATGCGTCTGCCAGAGCGATTCGAGGGTGGCATTCGCCGACTGCCAGCTCAGGACGGTCGTCCGCCAGTAATGGAACACCGTGTCGATCTGCTCCGGCGATCGCTCCGCAACGGGGACCTGCAAGACAGCTCGTACGGCGGCCGGGACCGGGTCGGCGGCGGCGCTCGCGGCGTCCGTCACCGAGAACCGGAAGCGGCCGAGGTTGTTGTTCTGATTGTCGTCGCTGTTCCAGCCGCCGTGCATCTGCGCGAGGCGGAAGGTGATCCGGAACCCGGCCGGGTTGCTGAGCGGCGTTTCGAGCAGGAACACGGCGTTGTGCGGCACGTTGCTGCGGCCGGGACCGATGTCCGGCGTCCAGGCGGTGAGATCGTTTCCGTCGACGGCGTACCCGATCGGTCCGGTCACACGGACGTTGTTCGTCTTGTCGGCGAACGTGGCATCCAGCGGGCGTTCTCCGGGATTGGCATCGGCGCTGGCGCTGACGAACTTGAGTTCCGTCTGCTGGTCGGGATGATCGAGCGGCGCGGCGGTCGCGCGGAATTCACTGAGCGCGAACAGTCCGAAGATCGAGCGGCCGGGACCGTTGTGCGGCAGATTGGGATCGTTGAGCAACTCAAGCCGCAGTGCGGTGATTGCCGGCGATTTCGTTTCGATCGTGAACTCGGTCGTGTGCTTCGTGGGCGCGTAACCGGCGGCGAGGATCGAGCCGTCCTCGAGAACGTAATGCTTCTGTCCGCCGCTGGCGTCGAGCTGTGGACTGACGGTCGCCCACTGCGGCTGTTCGCCGCTGACTGACTGTTCCCACGCCTGCATTTCCGCCTGCCAGTCGGGGAGCGACGCCTTGAGCGAGGTTTCGATGCGTGCCGTTTCGGCGATGATCGCATCCCGCTGGTGCTGCTGGTCGCGCGTGTAGACGGTGGCCGCCCCTTCGTGACAGTTGTTCAGGAATGCGAACAGCCGGTAGTACTCGACGTGCGTCAGCGGGTCGTACTTGTGCGTGTGGCATTGAGCGCACTGAATCGTCAACCCGAGGATGCCCTTGCCGATGGCATCCATCCGGTCGAACATCGCCTCCATGCGGAACTGCTCGGGATCGATGCCCCCTTCTTCGTTGATCATCGAGTTCCGCAGGAAGCCGGTGGCGACGAGCGTGTCCTGGGTCGCATGCGGCAGCAGGTCGCCGGCGATCTGGTCGACGATGAATTCGTCGTACGGCAGGTCGTCGTTGAAGGCATCAATGACCCACTGGCGGTACATCCAGACAAAGCGCGGC
>JAEUIG010000252.1 GCA_016795125.1 Planctomycetaceae bacterium
AGATGTGTGGCTAATCCAAAACCCTGCCGGTCGGGTTGGGCTTCTTCAACGCGAAAGGCTACATGGATACTTCGGAAGTGACGACTGCTGCGGCTGCGGCCTGCTGTTCGGCGGCGAACTTCTCGGCGCACTTCGGACAGACCATGGCTTCCTGAACAATCTCAGACCCGACGCCCCCCTTGTCGTACTCCGGCTGCTTGCGAGGCATGCCGCGACGGGGGAAACGGCCGCGAAACTCGCGGGCAATTTCACCCCGCTGGTTGTACGTCCGGGGACGGGTCTTGAGCACGATCTTGGTCGACCGCTGCTTGGCGGGGACCACCGTCTGACACAACTGGCACCGATACATTCAGCAATTTCCTTTCAGCCCCGGAACAGGAGAGGTCCGGGAAACCTGTCAGCCGCGTCGTTCATCGCAGCTTCGACATTTCACGTCTAACGACCCAGGCGGACAGGAACTTCCATTCGCAGTGCACAGGCCAGACGCATCAAAAATGCCCACTCAAAGGGAGTGGGCTTGAAGACTCACTTCCAGGCACGACGAGGTTGTCCGTGCTGGGTTTTGATTGGACCAAACTCATCAATAAAAAGCAATGCCTGTTGATATGACATTCCTGAGAGCATCGCGCGCTCATCTAATTAAATCGTAACGATCACCGTTGGACCGGCAATTCCGGCGGCTTCGTCTGCGGAGAGCAGGTTGCCGCCCGCCGCCCGGTTGACCTGCAGCGTGCGTCTGCGGTACACGCCCGTTGCGCGCGGCATCCGAACTCTGTCCGTGACCGTGCGCCTCCGGAATTCTCCTCCTGAATCCTGTTTGCCCTATGCAGACCAGGCTCCTGGCAACGCTGCTGGCCGGCGCGCTCACGTGCGGCTGCACGACAACGCAAACCTCCAACACGGCGCGCACAGCGACGGAGCAGCTGCTGATCTCCAACGCCGTTGATCGCGCTCTCGACAAGGTCGACTTCTCCGCGTTTCGCGGACGCAACGTGTACCTCGAAGAGAAGTACATCGACTGCGTCGACAAGAACTACGTGATTGCCTCGCTGCGGCATCGCCTGCTCGCGAACGGCGCGACTCTGGTGGCCGCAGCCGACGCGGCGCAGGTCGTCGTGGAAGCTCGCAGCGGCGGGGTGGGGACGAGCAGCTCGGAATCGTTCCTGGGTACGCCGGAAGTCGTGCTGCCCGGCATGTTGACGATCCCCGAAGTGCGACTGATGACCCGCACGCGCCAGGAAGGCGCCGCCAAGATCGGGCTGGTCGCCTACGACTCGACGACCAAGCAGGTGCTCGGTCCCGGCGGCCAGTCGCTGGCGCAGTCCGACAACAACCTGTGGTACGCCGCCGGCGTCGGTCCGTTCCGTTCGGGCTCGCTGAAAGAAGACGTCCAACGCAGCACGACCGGCCGCGCCGCCTGGTCGCGGGAGACGCTCCCCCACTACGTGGCGTTCAATCCGCTGCCGCCAGCCGCCACGGATGAACCGAGCCGCATCCAGATTACGGGCGCCGAGCAACCGCAGCTCGCGCCGGCGCCGCCGGCAAGTGCGCCGGAGGAAACCGCAGCCGGCGCCGCCGAGGTGGAGTGGGCCCAGCCGCAGTGACGGCAGCGACCCGGACGCTTGAAGAGTCCGGGTCGCTTCGCGTGTCTCTACCGCTCCGCTTCCATCGTGATGCAGTACTCGCGGAATCCGACGGCGCGCCAGAACGCCTGCGCCGTCGCGTTGTCGACCAGCACGTCGATGCGGACACGCCTGGCGTCTCGCCACGCATTCTGCCGCAGCCATTCCAGCGCCTGACGCCCGATGCCGCGCCGCCGCCTCTCGGATCGCACGAACAGCTGGCGGAGATAGATGTACTCCGGTTCCGTCCGATACAGCGCATAACCGACGACAGTCCCGGCGTCCTCAAACATCACCGCCCGATATTCGCCGGCCAACCACGCCGCCATTCGTTCGGCAAGCTGTGCCACCGTCATCGGGTTGCGATGACCCTCGTCCTGAACGAGCTGATGATTCAGCTCGCCCAGCAGCGGACAATCGTCAATCTCGGCGAAGCGGAAGTGCATGCGATCGGCGCATAAAAGCGGGGCGGACGAAACTGATCGTCGCGCCCCGTGGAATCGGCCTGCACGTTGACTAGTTCCCGGTTGCGGGTTCGGTCGCTGCCGGAGTTTCTGCCGGAGTCTCTGCGGCCGGCGTTTCGGCAGCGGGTGCCTCGGTGGCCGGCGTTTCCGCGGCGGGTGCCTCAACAGCAGGCGCTTCGGCGGCCGGGGCTTCCGTGGCGGGCGCAGGTTCGGCCGTGGCGGCCGGAGCTTCTGCGGCCGGTTCGGCCGTTGCCGGTTCTTCTGCCACAGGTGCGTCAGCCTTGCCATCAGCGGCCGGTTCGGCGGCGGCTTCTTCGCCGGGCATCGGCAGCTTGCCGTTGGCGCCCGGGGGGATGCTGGCGTTGAATGCGGCGACTTCTTCTGCCGTCATCGGGCGGTCTTCGCGCTCCGGCGGCGGCGGTTCCACGTAGCCAGCAGTTTGCACGGCCATCACCGATCCGCCTTCTTCCGACGGATCGATCATCACGGTCATGACGAACGGCGCCGTGAGACCGGGCCAGGTCAGTTCGACCGTCTTGAGATGCTGACTCTTTTCCTCCACCTTGCGGGAGGGCCAGCCCACGATGTAGCTGTCGAGGTCCCCTTCCAGCAACGGCTTGGCGTCAATCCCCTCGTCTTGCGCGAGACGGGCTTCCAGCGCGTTGAGCGTGGTGTTGTAACCGACTCTGGCCCGCGCCTGATACGCGAGAACCAGCAGCATTACGGCGATGCCACCCCAGACGATCACCTTCTCGGCAGGAGAACGCGGCTTCTTGGCCGGCCCTGCCGGCGGACTGGCTGGCTGTGATCCGGGAGTAGGCGAGGATGGTGCCATGGTGATATCCGGGAAGGGTGACTCGGGAACTGCAGCGGCGCGCCGGTGAAATGACGCCTGACGGCGATAGCATGCGCATTCGCCAACTGGGATGCAAGCGGCGGACTGCGCAGCGCATCCTTGTAAAGGAGACGTTGGCGATCAGTCCGCTGCGGCGGGCAATTGCGCGATCCAGTTGCGGATAACGGCGATCGCCTGCTCATCGACGACCGAAGTCGCCAGCGGCGGCATCTGGCCCCGCCCCCTGAGACCGATGCGATGCAGCACGATCGAGCGGGCAGGACTCCCGGGAGAGACGACCCGCGCGCCGTCGATGCCAAAGTTCGTGTGCACCGGGGAAGCGTCGACGAGCAGGGATTTCTCCGGCAGGGCCGTGATCTCGAAATCCACGGCCGAATTGCCGCCCCCGGCCGGGACGTGACAGTAGGAACAGTTCGCGTGCAGGTAGGAGCGGGCCCGCACATCGAGTGACGCAGTTTCATCGGCCAGCGCGGTCAGCTTCGGCATCTCCGATGGGCGCTTGTCGAGCGGGGCATCGAACAGGCCCAATGACTCGTAGAGTTCGATCTGGTTGCGGGCTCCGCTGGCGTAGTCGTGCTCGCGATTGAGCTGATGCGTCGTGATG
>JAEUIG010000275.1 GCA_016795125.1 Planctomycetaceae bacterium
GGTCTCCACGTCATCGGCACCGAACGCCACGACGCGCGCCGCATCGACCTCCAGCTCCGCGGCCGCTCCGGTCGCCAGGGAGACCCCGGTTCCAGCCGGTTCTTTCTGTCGCTGCAGGACGACCTGATGCGCATCTTCGCCGGCGACCGCGTCACCTGGATCCTCACCAAGCTCGGCATGCAGGAAGGGGAGGCCATCGAAAGCCCGATGGTCACCCGCCAGATCGAAAAGGCCCAGAAGCGCGTCGAAGAACGCCACTTCGAAGCCCGCAAGAACCTCCTCGAATATGACGAGGTCATGGACCACCAGCGCAAGGCGGTCTACAGCTACCGTCAGCGGATTCTCGACGGCGGCAACTGCCGCGACCTGATTCTCGACATGATCGACAAGCAGGTTCGCAAGATGACCGAGCAGTTCCTGGGCGATCGATACCGCTGGGAAACCTGCGCCGCGTGGGCCTCGCAAGGTCTGGGCATCCAGGTCGACTGGAGCGACATCCAGGGGATGGACAAGCAGCAGCTCAGCGAGTACCTGCTCGACCAGACCGAACGGCAGTCGGAAGACATCATTCGCGATCAGATTGACGAATCGCTGCCGAAGGACGTCGAAGAGCGCGACTGGAACTGGTTGGCGCTGTCCGGCTGGGCGAACCGGCAGTACGGCCTCAACACCAGCGACCGCGAGCTCAAGAAGATCGCCCGCCCGGAAAATGACGGCGAGTACGATCGCGATGCGCTCTACACGTACATCATCGAGCGCGCCCGCGAAGCCATCACCCGCGCCGACCTGTCCCCGTTGGACACATTCCTCGCCGACGACTTCAACCGCCGCACGCTCTGCGGCTGGCTGCGGCACCAGTACGGCATTGAGATGACGCCGCAGGAATTCGAGAAGTTCGAGAATGGCGACATCGACGGACCCGTTGAACTGACCAACGAGCGCGTCCACACCGCCTATCGCAATCAGGAAATCAAGTTCCCGGTTTCCGTCGCGATGTACCGCTTCCTTGGCGGCCGTCAGCTCGACCGCGACGGCCTCCTGCACTGGGCGAACAACCGATTCCATTCCGGCCTCACCGAGGCGGACATCAAGGAGAAGGAGCGGGACCAGATCGCGCAGCGGCTGCTGGACGTGAGCCAGCGTTACTTCCCCGCGACCGACGCCGTCGAGCGCCTTGACCAGCAGCTCACGGCGATCTCTGAAACCAACGGCCATTCCGGCAACGGGCATGTGAGCCGCTCGGCGCTGCAGGAGCTGTCGGGACTCGTCAGCACGGAATTCGGCGTGCAACTCGACGAATCCAAGCTGGAGCAGCTCAGCGGAGATCAAGTACGGCAGAACGTACTGCAGGGCTTCGACGCCCGGTATCGCCCCGAGTTCGGACACGCGGAACGCGCGCTGCTGCTGGAAGTGCTCGACCATTCGTGGAAAGAGCATCTCTACTACATGGACCATCTCCGGCAGGGGATTGGCCTCGTGGGCTACGCTCAAAAGGACCCGAAGGTCGAGTACAAGCGCGAAGGCATGAAGGCCTTCGAGCAGATGTGGGAGCGGATCGGCGAGCAGGTGACGCAGGCCATCTTCCGGCTGGAGAAAGAAAGCCCGCAGTTTGTCGGCAACCTCTGGCAGATTTCGGCCGCGACGCACCAGCAGGCGGCTTCGGCTGCGCAAGAGGCTCGTCAAGCGCCTCCGCCGTCCCCCGCTGCGGCTCCACAGCAGCAGGAATCACGCGGCGTCGAACC
>JAEUIG010000308.1 GCA_016795125.1 Planctomycetaceae bacterium
CGCCGGCCTGCTGGTAGAGCTGGCCGGCGCCGGACTGTCTCTCCTGGAGCAGGAACTGGCGAAGCTGGCCGCGTATGTGGGAGATCGTGAGCGGATCGGAGTCGAGGATGTGCGCGCCGTCGTCGGAGGCTGGCGGGCCGAAACCACGTGGCAGATGACCGACGCCGTCCGGGACGGTCAGCCAGCCACCGCACTGGTCGCGCTCGGCAAGCTGCTGCATTCGGGCGAAGCGCCGCAGAGGATTCTGGGCGGCTTGAACTACAACTTCCGCAAGTACGCCCGCGCCACGGAACTCGCACGGGACGGAACGCCGCTTCGAGCGGCACTGCAGCAGGCGGGAGTGTTCCCGCAGCAGATCGACGCGACCGAACGCTACCTGCGGCGCATCGGCCGGCCGCGCGCCGAACGGATTCGCGCACGCCTGCTCGAAGCCGACCGCGGACTCAAGGGAGGCAGCCGGGTGGACGACCTGCTGCAGCTGGAACTACTGCTGCTGGAACTTTCCGGCTCATTGCCGCGCTGAGAGCGGCGCGGCGACAGGCCCCCGATCTCGCGAACTGGTTGCTGCCACTTGGGTGGCACTCTCCAAGCGGAGCGAAGGGCGTGGCGAACGCAACTCACGCTCTCCACGCCCTGATCAGGGCGTGCCACACAGACGACAGGCACAGGTCGCAATCAGTAACGGCTGCAACCCGCCGTTGCCCGTCTCCGATTATCCACCGGCTGGCAGCTTGCGTGGAAAGTTCGCCTTGAAAACCGGCACCAGTGCCGACAGGCACGCCAGCAGCACTTCCGCCTGCGTCTGGTTGGAATCGATCTCGGCAATCACCGACGGCGGGTATTCCTGCAGGACCGGCAGCGTCTGACGCTGGTAAATGGCAAACCGCTTGCGGATGACTTCCACGCTGTAGTCGTCCGGCCGGTTCTCCAGCTTGGCGCGGCGGCGAATCCGCTGAATCATGCCGTCTTCGTCATGGCAGACGAGGTGCAGGATCAGCTTGACGTCGATGTAGGGACGCAACAGGTGGCACTGGACGGCGGCCCGGGGGATGCCGTCGAGCAGCAGCAGGTCGCGTTCCGGCTTGAACTCCCCGGAATGCCGCTTGGCTTCCAGATGCTCGAGGAAGACGCGGATTGTCAGCTCGTCGGGGACAAGTTCGCCTGCGCGAATGCATTCCCGGACCATGCGGGCTTCTTCGGTGGCGTCCCCCATCTGGCGAAAGACATTGCCGCTGGAGACATGGAAGAAGCCGGGGATGGACTTGAGGATATCGCCCTGCGTCCCCTTGCCTGCGCCCGGGATGCCGAAGATGAGGGTCGCCGGATAAGGGTACGGCGCCTGGTGCATCGGTTACATCTCTCGCCATGCCGCGCAGGCAGACCAAGCTGTCCGCGCGGGAATTCAGAGTCCGTTCCAGGTTCGACGGGGTGCCGCGGGCGCGCCACCCGCTTATCGCGACATGAAGGCCACGACCTGACCGACGTCGACCGGAAGGCTGACATCGTCAGCAGTGGGGAGTGAGGTCACGATCGCCTTCAGTTCGTCGGCATCGAACGAAATCCAGCTCGCGCCGCCGGAGCTCGCTTGACTGACGACCTCGGCATAATGCTTGCGGAGGTTGGGTCGGTTACGGACAGTGATCACGTCGCCGGCCCGTACCTGGATCGACGGACGCCGCACGGTCTTGCCGTTGAGCTGGAAATGACCGTGGACGATCGCCTGCCGGGATTGCGGCCGGGTCAGCGAGAAGCCGGCACGACGCACCACGTTGTCCAAGCGACGCTCACACAGCACCAGCAGGTGGGCGCCGGTATTTCCCTTGAGCCGCTTGGCGGTCGCAAAGTACTTCCGCAGCTGCTGTTCGCGCAACCCGAAGTAGTACTTGATCTTCTGCTTTTCGACCAAAGCCTGACCGTAGATCGACAGCTTGCCTCGGCGGAGGTGCATGCCGGGGGGATTCGGCTTGCGCTCGAGCGCACGGATCGCACCGGCGCTCTCGAACACCTGGAATCCCAACCGACGATTGACGCGCGCCTTAGGTCCCGTATACCGGCCCATGCGGGCACTCCTCCCTCATCCGACCCGATGGAGCAACACACGGCTCGACACCGACCCGGCCTGAAAAATTTGCGGAAACGAGCTTTATGACGTTTTCCGGGACGTTCGTCAAGCGTCGCAGACTCCTTTCGGAACCCGGGTAGCGGGCTGATTGAATCCGAAATAGTTCGGATGGCCTACGGGTCCGGAGATCGGAGCATATTGAACCAGCCGAACAACCCGGCAGCGGCGACGATCAGCCCAACGATGATGACGAACGTCTGCGTGTCGGCGTGTGGAACCATTCCGCCGAGGGCGACAGTCAGCGTGCCGGCGAAGGTTACGATCGACGCACTGATGCTCTTCATGGACGTCCTCCGGTGGCGATGCAGGCCATTACCGCATCATACCACGGCCGGGAGCGGGGGACGGCGCATGAAAAAAGCCGCCCGGAGGCGGCTGTGGGTTGTGATCGCATCGCTGGCGGAACTCGGGATCCCTCCCAG
>JAEUIG010000317.1 GCA_016795125.1 Planctomycetaceae bacterium
GCTGGAACTGAGACAAGCAGCGAGGCACACAGCCCCACCGACAGCACCCAGGCTGCTGCGGCACATCATCGCTTGGAATCGTCGAGTCATCGGAGGCTCTCCCGGCAATCGCTTATGTGGAAACGGATCCACGTGAGGGAACAGAAGCAACTGAGTGGTGATAAGCAAGTGATGTGCCGTGGAGCGACTCGCTGATGCCAGTACGTCGCGACATCGGCAACATCCCGACCTCCGCACGTCGCCGATCCGTGCGAACAACACGAAACCGTATGCGGCCTGCGAGTTGGACGGATGCGCCCTACGGGGGATCTCCTGACGTCGAACAAGCGCAGCTGGAAGACTTTCGCAGTCTCCGTGACCGAGCAGCGACCATCGGGACGGAGCCCGTGTAAGCCTGACGACGTCTTCACGTGCCCCAATCAGGCGTTCGTGCCGTGAGTTCGCCTGTGGAAAGTGGCGTCGCAGGCACTCGAAGGAAGCTGAGGCCAGTGCCGACGGGAGCTCGTCCGTTTCTGGATGACGAGGCCTCGTCATCGAGGTGTCCCATCGAGAGCATCGGCTCGGTCCCCCTCGCCACGGGCCGGAGACATTCTCCGTGCCAGCCCGTCGACGAGGAGGACGTGCCGGTCCGGTCACTCACCTTCCGCTTCCGCAGCCACGTTCACTTCGCTCTCGGCGAGTTCCGTGAGCTTCAAATCGGTCTGCTTCTCTTCTTCCAGTGTTTCGCCGAGAAGGTCGGCGGCATCTTCCAATCCCAGTTGGCGGGCCCAGGTGCAGAGGGTGCCGTAGCTGGCGATCTCGTAGTGTTCGACCTTCTGTGCGGCCGCAATAATGCCGGCGTCCAGCACCTCAGGTTCGATGTCTTCCTCGATCAGCGAGGCGCCCTCGGCAATCAGCCCCTCCATCGCTTCGCACTTTTTCCCGCGCGCCGGAACGCCAAGCAGTTCGAATACCTGCTCGAGCCGCTCGACCTGTCCTTTGGTCTGCTCCAGATGCTCTTCGATCCCTTCCTTCAGTTTGTCGGAGCTGGCAGCCTTCGCCATCTTCGGCAGGGCCTTCACCAGCGCCTTCTCGGCGTAATAGATGTCCTTAAGTTCGTGCTCAAACAGTTCTCTCAGTGAGTCCATGGTCATGACTGTGTCCTTCAAGAGGTGGAATTCTGGTCGGAGCGCCCGTGCGGACGGCCGCGTGGGCCGACAAGCCGCCATTCTTGGCCAGTCGATCAATCGTGCCATCGGGAGGGAGCCGAAAAGACGGTCCGTGGCATCGGCACACTGGGCCAGTGTGTCGTCCAGGTCTGCAAACTGATCGTTGCCGGCTGCCGCGAGGCGACCGGTGTGCGCTGCGGAGACGACGTGACTCCGGCGATCGGTCCCCCACGGTCTGCGGCAACTTTCAGTGGAAGCCCTATGGGAGCGGCGGAGCAGGTTCGCCAGAATCTCCGATCGATTCAGGATGCGTTGATCCAACCCCCGCGAACCTCCGGGAGCATGCCGTGTCTCAGGACTCAGACGCTCAGCCGCCATGCGGCTTGCCGCATCCCGCCGCGACGAAACCGCAGACAGGCTTCCTGACAACGACCGCCATGATTTCTCAACGCGCCGACGTGCATCGTTCCAAAGTTCTCGTTCCGCACCCCGGACCCGAGCGGACGGCGATCGCGCTCGACAATCGTGAAATCGGCAGCATGCGCCGGCCCGACTTGATCGACCTGATTCGCGCGTCCCGGATGACGGCCGGCGAAGTGCACGATCTGGGCGATGGCGAACTGCGGCGGCTCGCCCTGCTGGTGCGCCGCTGCTGCCGCAATCAGATCGATTCGATTCGGTGCCAGCGTGGCCAGCCGCTGCTATGGGCCGAGGCGATCTGATGTCCAGGCTTCGACGCGTGCCGCAAGCGAAATCGTCGCGCGCGGAGTCATTGGTCGCGGGCGACGACCGTGAACGGCGTGCAACACACTCTTCGAACCGGTCGCGACGCCCAGCGTCAGGCCGTCGGTTCGGCATCGTAGAGCCGGGAAATAGCGCGATAGCATTCGCAGGCCGCCGAGGTGAGTCCTGCCCGATCAAGCACTTTGATGCCGCCGCGGCGGTAGTCAATCAACCTGCGGTCATTGAGCAGTCCGGCTGTCACGTTTACGCTCTGCCGGCGAACGCCGAGCATCATCGCCAGAAACTCCTGGGTCAGCTCGAATTCGTCCTTGCCCGAGCGGTCCGCGCACAGCAGCAGCCACCGGGCCATCCGTTGTTCCACGGTATGCCGCAGATTGCAGGCGGCGTTTTGCGACGTCTCAAGCAACAGCGACAGGCAATACCGCTGCAGCAACGCTCCCAGCCGGGGGATTTCGCGAATCGAGCGCAACAATTCCTCCGCAGCGATCCGCAGACACTCGCCCGCGATCTGCGGAATGATGCGGTACGGCATATGTTGGGGCCGCAGCGAAAGTCCCGCGTAGACCATGCCTTCGTTGCCGGCCGTCGCCGTTTCCACCGTCATGCCGTTTTCGAAAACGATCAACGACGACAGCACACAGCCGACCGGGAAGTAGGCAAACTCCAATGTCATCCCGGGTTCGGCGATGACGAAACTCCGGGTTAATGCGACACGATCGAACCGAGGAGCAAGTTGCTCATGCTCAGCGTCGCTGAGCCGCGCCAGGATTCGATTCTCCGAGAGCTGTAGCATGGGAATTCCACGATGTTCGATGATACCACTCCCCATATGCACCGCGCGTGCCGGACGGATGTGATCGAAGACGCGCCACACAAAACGGCGAAGAATTCGACGTTGCGCTGCACCGAGACCTGCCGGACTCATGCCGCAACTGGTGAATACGACAGAGCTTCTGGCGAAATGCCAGCCGCGCTGAGTGTCGACCTCGCGGCGTTCCAGCGATTGCACGACTGAGTTGCAGCGTGCCCGCGCATCCACCATCGTGGTGGGAGGTCATTCCCTCAAGGCAAATGCCGCTCCGAGATCGCATTGCGGTTTCTGTACACCGCCTTTGTCGCCTTGCAGACGTTTGGAAAGAACAAGCTGCCGCACGGGAATTCCCCGTTAAACTCAGACGATGAATGACCGCTCGTTCCGGACGTTGAATCCTGCTCCGTCCGCAATCCTGGAAGCCCCATGAAACGTCCGGACGACGCGCCCGCGCGATCCTTCTCGAAGTCCGTGGGGACTTCGCTGGGCGATCAGCCACCGCCGCGGCATGTCCTGATTGTCGATGACACGCGTGTGGCGGCTCACGCTTTGGAAAGGCTCCTGGAAGCCCTGGGACAGCGCGTCCGGGTTGCCTTGAGCGGAATGGAGGCTCTGCGAATGGTCGCAGAGGAGCGCCCTGACGTTGTGATCTCGGACATCTCCATGCCGGACCTGGATGGCTACGAGCTGGCCCGACGGATTCGCAGCGATCCAGGTTGCGACCGGGTCACCCTGGTCGCGCTCACCGCATACGGGCAGGCGGAAGACCGCCGCGTCGCGCTGGACGCCGGGTTCGGCTATCACCTGGTTAAGCCGGTCAGCCTCAAGGCCCTGCAGGAATTATTCGCGGGATTCCCGACGGCCAGCGTCAGCGCTCCGGGCGGTACTTCCGGACAGGATTGACCGGGCGAACTGTCGACGCCCGGTGCGCTGCCTGAACATCACTCGAGACGCGTCCTCCCGCCCACGCGGGAGGATCGCTGGCCGGAAACGACTCCTCCGACGATTCCTGCACGATCTCGTCCTGTGGCCGGGGCGATGATTCGAGGCCAACGTCGGCACCAGCCGCCGATCCGTCCAACGCGTCCATGTTCGCCTTCTCCGTGTATTCCGGAACAGCATTCGGCCGGCGGAAACGACTTGTGCAGCACGCGTGTCGGCCCACGCGAGATTTCAGCGCCCCTGGCCATTCAGAATGGAATCGCCTTTAGGGGGTCGCGACAGGCGCCGCGGGCGCCGTACCACCGACCCGCGGTCGCACGGGTGCGCCGGGGACGACGGCGCCGGGGGTGGGCGCGTTGACGCCGCCATTCGCCGGCACTCCCAACTGCGCGCGAAGGGTCTGCACTTCCAGCAGCAGGGATTGCAGCAGCGCGTGCTGCTGGCGGGACTCGTCCTGCAGTTGCTGAATCATCTGGACGAGGTCGGTCTGTGACACGCGCACGGTTGTCTGTGAGGAGGTCCGGCCGACCGGCGTCATCGCTTCCAGCGACAGCAGGTAGCTCAGTTCCTTCCCGTCGCGTCGCACGACGACGTCCGTCGACTTCTCACCCGCTTCAACGACGCTCGCCAGGATTTCCCGAACGCGCTCGGGCGTCAGCACGTTCTGCCCCGCGACGGAAATGACGACGTCGTTTTCTTCCAGATGCGCTTCGGCAGCGGGAGAGTTCTTGCTGATCCGCTCGACACGGACTCCGTTCTCGACCGCGGCCAGCTCCCACCCCAACTCCTGGTTGCGCCGGTCGGCATCGTCCTGCTTCGCTTCCCGCGTTGACCTGGACTCAGTTTCGATCACCACAGCCGGCGGCGGATCCGCAGCCATGATGCACGGAGCAATCGCCAGCATTCCACTCCACAGCGCCATCGTGCGTGCCAGCATCGTTCAGTCTCCTGCCAACGGTGTGATCGATCGGGTTCAAGGTTCCTGATCGATAAGTGCAATTCTCACACCACCGGGACATGCGGCGCATCGGGGGTTCCCCGAAAGGCGGTGCGCACGCCGTCATCCGCCATCGGCCGACGATTCGCCGAGTCCGGTCGCAGTCAGGAACCTGAGCCGTTCGGCGTCCCCCCCGGGGAGAGTTCGGGAGAGCGCCCGATACTTCGCACGCACCACGTTGAATCTAATTCCACGGACCGAGTCCGAGCCGGATCCACACGTGTCAAAGTTCGGGCCTCAGACTGCCGGGAGCACAGCCATGTTCCATCACGCGCACCTCGCTCCGAAGCCGGAGCATGCCCGAATGGCGCTGGCGATCCATGCCGCCGCGTACGTCAGCATCAACGCGCTGCTGGCGATCATCGATCTGCGAACGGGAACTGACACCTGGTTCCAATGGCCGCTGCTGGGTTGGGGAGCAGGACTCGCCTGGCATGCCCTCGTCGTCTCCCGGCACGTTGGACTGTTCGCATCGCCGGGCGCCCGGCGGCCAACAGCAAAACGCGGCCGGTAAGCGATCTCAGCTGCAAATTTCCGTGCGACCTGTTCAAAGCCCGACTGCGCCAATGGCCGACACTTCTCCTCCAAGGCCCCTCCCGTTGCCCGCGTTACCGCCCTCCCAAATCGCGCAGGTCCGGGTGCTCGTGGTGGACGACCATGAGCTGGTGAGATACGGGACCGCTCGACTGATCGAATCGGAACCAGACCTCGTCGTCTGCGGCGAGGCTGCCGGCACGCGGACCGCCCTGCAACTGCTGCAATCCGCCGGCTTCGATCTGGCCATCATCGACCTGACCCTCCAGGAAGGCAACGGCCTCGACCTTGTGCGCGAGATCAGCCATTCATTCCCGAACGTGCGGATGATCGTGTGCTCAATGCACGATGAAGCGCTCTATGCCTTCCGGGTGCTGCGCGCCGGCGCGCGGGGCTACGTCAACAAGCAGGAGGCGACGAAGAAGCTGCTGATGGCGATCCGCAAGGTCCTGGCGGGGGGGGTGTTTGTCAGCCAGCAGTTGACGCAGGAGCTGCTCGCGCAGACGGCGGGAATCTCCGCCCTCGACGCGCTGCAGCCCCAGCATCGACTGTCTGACCGCGAGCTCCAGGTCTACGAGTTCATCGGCGAGTCGCTGACCGTGAAGCAGATCGCCGAACGACTGCAGATCAGTCCCAAGACGGTGGAGTTCCACCGCGAACGGCTGCGCAACAAGCTGGGACTGGCCGGCAACCGCGACCTGGCCCGACACGCGGCCCAGTGGTTTCGTGAGCAATCGGAGAGCGGACTGATCTGACGCTGCGGCCAACGGGCGGGACTGCAGGATCGGCGTCAGGCCTCAGCCTCAGTTCGGTTTACGGACTCGGCCGGTTCAACTTCGGCCGTCTCACCGGTCGGCCGGCTGTCCTCGCCGGTCCGATTGTCCAGCACCCATTGTACGGCGTGCTGCGTCAGCTCGGTCGCATTCCGCAGGCTGAGCTTGGCCTTGATGTTTTCGCGATACGTTTCGATCGTCTTGGGGCTGAGATAGAGATTCTGCGCAATCCGTCTCGTCGTCATTCCCCGGCCGATCTGCTCGAAGACTTCCAGCTCGCGATCCGACAGCGACTCAATGGGTGACCGCGCGGCATCCACCCCTCGAACCGAACGGTTCAACAGTCGATCCGTCATGCGGCTGCTGAGGTAGACGCGCCCATTCAGCACATGCCGGATGGCGTTGATCAACTGGGTGGACGACTCTTCCTTGTTGATGTATCCCCGGGCGCCGGCCCGCAGCGATCGTTCCGCATACAGAGACTCTTCGTGCATCGATTGAACCAACACCCGGGTGTCGGCATTCTGCGCCACCAGTTCCTTCACCAGTTCCAGACCATTGCCATCGGCGAGCGACACGTCCGCCACGACGATGTCCGGCTGCATTTCCCGATGCAGCCGCATGGCTTCGGCCAACCCGCTGGCCTGCCCCACGACCTCGAGGTCTTGCTCGCGGTTGATCACCGCCGAGATGCCTTCCCGGACGATCGGATGGTCGTCGACAACCAGTACGCGCATCTTCTGATTTGCCGACTCGAAGTTGCCTTTCATCGGTGCGTCCTTCAGGTAGGCCAACCGAAATTGAACTGACGCAGCTCCGGGATTACGTGTGCTGCAACGACGTTCTGGCCGTCGTCCCGACAGCTGTCGCAAAGCCCGTTCCGTCCCACAACGAACTGGGCCTCGGGGACGCACTGGTCCGGAACTACGGGAAAACCCAGTGCTGGTTCCAGTTTACACCGCTCACCGCATCGTCGGCGAGGGTTCGGAATCAAGTGTCTTGCCTGCCTCGATGGGGTGTTGGTGAACGATTCGCCTCCACAGCGACCGCTCTGCAACCGCGGTCACTGCCCGAAACTCCGACCGCAGACATCCCCCGGCGCCGGTGGTCAACGAGCGTCGCTTGCCAGGGCTTCGGGAATCCTCGTGGCGAAACGGCACCGATGCTGCACCACATTTCCGCATGCACTGCGGGACAATTCCAATCGAAGGAGAGCAATCATGGCTCGCGGCAGCAAACGCAAGTACACGAACAAGCAGAAACGCCAGGCCAGGCACATCGAGGACGGCTACGAAGAACGTGGCGTTCCCGAGGACGAGGCCGAACGGCGCGCATGGGCGACCGTCAACAAGATTTCCGGCGGTGGAAAGCAGCCGGGCGGATCAGGACGCGGCAAGCCCGTCAACCTGGAACCAGCCCGGAAGGGAGGGCGAAAAGGAGGGCAAGCAGCGGCTCGACGTCCGGCCGGAGCGCGAGCGGCCTCTGCCCGCAAAGCCGCCCGCACACGCGCCCGCAACCGCACTCGCTCTAAATCGCACGGATGACGATTGCCGGCAGTGATCGGGAGCGATGCTCATCGCGTCGCCCTGGTCGCTGCCTGCGCTCACAGCCGGGAGTTGAACCAGCACTTCCAGTCTTCAGATCCCGGTTTGCAGCGAGACGACGGCTGACCAGAAATGCGACCCCGACTGAAAGCGGCACGCTTTAAATCCGACCTGCACAATGGAGACTTGTGGCCGGCGGGCGCCTCCGGCGGCGACGCGTCCATGAGCGGATCGTCCGGGGAACAGATAAAGGCGTCGCCGGAACGAATCAGTCCGCTCATCATGATGAGCAGCCCGACCATTGCACGATTCTGGGCGGCCACTGTGGGCTCAGCGAA
>JAEUIG010000332.1 GCA_016795125.1 Planctomycetaceae bacterium
CACAGAGCGCCAGAACCAGCAGGACGCATAGTCCGGCGAACCGATTACGTAGCATCATCTGCGGACCAATTCCTGATGCGGGGGCGATGCTTGGTGTCACGTCACGTGCCGCCTGTCGCAGCTTCCGGGTGGGCACGTGGGGGACTTCCCGCCACCCGCAGCAGCCCGGAAACCTGTGGGTGTCGTCGGCCGTATCCATCAGCCTTCCGCTGAGAGAGAGAGTCCGTTCTCCGCGAGTGGATCGACCAGCCGTGTCGCAACGCTTGAAACGCTGGTCCCAATCACGCACAAATTGCCTAGTTGCACGATGTCGACCGGCGCAAGCTGTACGGCGCATGCGGCTCGAGTCGCGGCAATCCGGCGCGGCGCAGGACTTTCCATTCAAGAGGCGCGGGCGGCGGAAGCCGGCCGGCAGGCACTTCGGCCGCGATGACGGCCGCCCAGCACGAGATCACCATGAATCGACGCGAGAAACTCGAAGAACTGCTCAAGTCCAGCCCGCAGGACCCGTTCCTGCACTACGGGCTGGCGATGGAGGACCGTCGCGCCGGAGATCTCGTCGGCGCCCTCGCCCGGCTCGCCACGGCGGTCGCCTGCGACCCCGACTACGTCGCAGCGTATTTCCACCAGGGTCAGATCCGGGCGGAGCAGCAGAATGTCGAGGGCGCCCGGCAGATTCTGCGCGAGGGCATCAGCGTCGCCAGGCGTCTCGGCGATGCGCACGCCGCCGAGGAAATGACCGGCCTCCTCGACAGCCTCAGTTAGCGCACCCGCGACCAACGTACGCTTGCGATTTCGCAGAGCTATGTCACCGCGCGCACCGCACCAGCCAGCCGCCGCATCCCTTCCCGGATCCCGTCCGGTGTCTGCACGCCGAAACTCAGCCGCATCTGATTGCGCGGCGACCCGGCGGCGTAGAACAGCCCGCCCGGCACGTACATGACACCCGCCCGCTTCACAGCCTCCTCGAACAGGCGTCCATTGAAGCCCGTGTCGAGCGCCTCCGGGAGCGTCATCCACACGTACAGACCTCCCGCCGGATGCACCCATGCCGCGCCTGGGATCGACGAAAAGTGCTCCTCAGCGGCCTCCAGCATGGCGTCCCGCTTTCTCACGTAGTTCCGGCAAACCTCCTGCAGGTGCTGCTCGAACCCGCCCGATTCCAGGACCTTGCCAATCAATCGCTGATTGAAGTTCGCCGAGCCGAAGTCTTCGTTCCCCTTCCGGTCGCAGACCGGGCCGATGACATCCTGCGGCAGAATCCCGAATCCCACCCGCAGCCCGGGTGAGAAGCTTTTCGAGAACGTCTGCGTGTAGATCACATGCTCCCCTGTTGGATCGCAGCTCCACACGCTCGGCAGCGCCGGACCGTCGTATCGCAGCTCCCGATACGCCGCGTCCTCGAGAATCAGAATCCGCTGAGTGCGCGACCACCGCCGGGCGATGTCGACCACCTCACGACGCCGCTGCCCGCTCATGCTCACGCCGCGGGGATTGTCGTAGTAGCTGACAACATAGATCAGCTTGACCCGTTCGAGTTTTCCAGCCGCTTCGAGCTGCCGCAGCGCGGCTTCCAGCGCATCAGTGCGCATGCCGTCGTCGTCCGCCGCGACGCCGACCGCTTCCGCGCCCACACCCTGCAGATTTCCGAGAAAGACAAAGTACGTGGGGTCCGCCACGAGGCAGATGTCACCCGGATCAAGCAGCACCTCGCAGGCCAGCGAGAGCAGTTGCTGCGAACCGGTGGTGAGCACGACCCGCGCGGTGTCGAACCCAAGCTGGTCGGGCGTGCGTCCCTCCTGCCGTGCGAAGTGTTGCAGAACGGCGCGGCGCGCGTCGTCAGCCCCGGGCGTGGTGCCGTACTGCAATGCGTGACGGGCGCGGTCTTTGTCGGCCAGCAGTTCCTGAACGCCGGCCAGCGCTTCGTGGACGGGCAGCGTCTCGAAATCCACGAGTCCCGCCGCCAGTGAAATGACCTGCGGGTTTTCGACCGCCTGCTGCATCAGAAAGCTGATCGCCTGCTCGCGGGCATAATGCCAGCGGCGACTGAGCGAGACAGGACGCAAATGGTTGTCGGTCATCGGGATTGGATCGCGGGATCGGAGCCGGGCGCCGGCAGTTGCAGGTCTTGCCGAACCCGAGTCCGACACACGTTCTGCCAGTTTGTTCGCCTGCCGCTTCCGAACCTTGCACTCGGGGCCAGACACCCGCGCCGATAGCGGCGGTTTCCCTGGCTCTCGAACCTTGTACCGATCAGGCCCCCGCGTTTTCAACCTGTGCCGAACTGAAAGTACAGGCGATTGCCATGAATCCGCCGTTGCCTGCGTCTCAGTCCGCGACTCGGTTCAGCAACGACGTGAGCGCTGAGGCCTCAGACTCGCCGAACCTTCTGCCCGAAGCGACGCCGAGCAGCAGGAACGCGACCAACACCGCCAGTTGCGTCACTGCGAAAACAGGTTCTGACTGGGTCGGCGCGAGTGCCTGCAGCGCGGGTACCTTCTGAAAGAGCTGCACCACCAGAACAAAGACGTTGAGATAGAGCGCTCCCACAGTTCCGGCGACGTAAGCCGATCTCCATCCGCCGAACAGGCGATAGGCATAGCGGGCGATTGCGGCGACCGTCAGCAGGACCAGCGCCACGAGTCCGATCGCATGCGCCGGCAGAACGCGGTCACTGGGGAACAGGAACCCGCTGGCACTGGTGGCGAAGTTGCTCGCCAGAAAGATCGCCGTCCAGGCATTGAGCCGTTGTCCCGCGAACAACCCGCCGACGACGATGAACCCCGACCCGATTCCCACCAGGCTGATCAGGACATGCAGATACGTGAGTGTTGACAGGCTGGTAGACATTCTTCGACTCCTGTTGATCTGTCCGATGCGCGGAGTGCGTCGCATGGTGGACGCACGCCGCAATTGACTTCGCTGTTAACGATATCCCCCCGCGACATGCAGTGTCTGGCCGGTGACCCATTCCGAATCGGCCGACGCGAAGTACACGGCGGCCGGGCCGATGTCGTCCGGCTGGCCGATGCGCCCCAGCGGAGTTTGCGCTTCGATCTGCTTTCTGAAATCGCTTTCAGGAATTCCCTGAGCGTGTGCGCCTTCGGTTTCCACCATGCCGGGGTTGATGGCGTTGACGCGAATGTTCTTCGGGCCGAGTTCGGCGGCGAGCGACCGGGTGATCGAATCCACGGCTGCCTTGGTGGCGCTGTAGACCGAAGCTCCCGGGACCGGCGTCGTCGCCACAACCGAGCTGATGTTGATGACGTTGCCGCCGCCCGGACCGAAGTGCCGCGCGGCTTCCTGCGTCGTGAGCAGCAGCCCGAGAACGTTGAGATTGAAGTGCTTGTGAAAGTGCTCAGCGGTCACCTGTTCGAGCGGCGAGAATTCGTAAATCCCGGCATTGTTGACCAGGATGTCCACGCGGCCAAACGCCTGCTTCGCCTCGGCAAACAGCCGCTGAATGTCGTCCGGCCTGGAAACGTCGGCCTTTACCGCGACGGCCCGGCCTCCGTTGCCCGTGATGTCAGAGACGACCTTGTCGGCCCCGGCCTTGCTCGACGCGTAATTGACGACGACCGACGCGCCGGCGTCCGCCAGATGCTTCGCGATCGCCGAACCAATTCCTTTCGACGCCCCCGTCACGACCGCCACTTTGCCGCTGAGTTTCCTGGACATGCCGGTCTCGACTTTCCGTTCAGAGAGTGGGAATTGCGAGGGACGTCGCTCCGCGATTCATCGCAGGGCAGTGACGGCGTCGGTCGTTAAAGGGATTACCGCAAACACCCGGCGGCCTTACACGGTTTTCCGGGTGATCGCGCGAGAGAGCAGTCGCAACCCTCTCGAATGCCGCTGCTTGCGGCAACCGAGTTGATGCCGTCCCGAAAAGAGAGCGGTCGGTCTGCGGAGCGGACACCCAGACTTGCTCCCGCCGAAGTGAGGAAGATGCAATTCGAGTGACGAGCCGACCTGGCTTCGGCAAGCTTCGCGCCGCGGCGTTTGCCAGCCGCCAGTGCGGTCACCCGTTGCGGGGCCAGCGCCGTGTACGAGACCCTCTGAGTTGACGCACGACCACCAAAACCCGTTTGCAGCTGGTCAGCGAAGGCACCGGTGCTGGTCTTGGCGCAACCCGGAACCAGTTGTTCCAATTCAGTCCCTTCCACGGTCAATCGAACAGATGTCCGCACCCCGTTCCGCTGATTCGTCGCCGCCTGTGCCCTCGACGTGGCCGTGGGGCGTCGTTGTGTTCACGCTGGCGTATCTGTCGGCATCCATCGTCGCCGCAGTCGCAACCGGGAACCGGGAGTTCGTATTTTACATCGTGGTGATGTTTGTGCTGCTGGGGGCCGTGGCCGCCGTGCATCGCCGCGTGCACTTCAGCTCGGTCGTCTTATGGGGCCTTGCGATCTGGGGACTGGCGCACATGGCAGGGGGCATGGTTCCGGTGCCTGCGTCCTGGCCGATCAACGGCGAACATCGCGTCCTTTACAGCTGGTGGCTGGTTCCGAACCTGCTGAAGTACGACCAGATTGTGCATGCGTACGGCTTCGGGGTGACGACGGTCGCCTGCTGGGAGGGGCTGCAATCCATGATTCGCGGGAGCGGTCACCCTCCGCTCTCCCCGTCGCTGGGAAACCTGACACTGTGCGCGGCCGCCGGTATGGGCTTCGGCGCGCTTAATGAAGTGGTGGAGTTCGCCGCCACCCTGCTCGTTCCGGAAACCAACGTCGGCGGGTACGTCAACACCGGTTGGGACCTGGTGTCGAACATGGTTGGCACCATCGTGGCCGCATGGGGAATACGATTTCTGTCGGGACGCAACTCCCGTTGACGACGTGGCATGGAGCGCCGCTATTCGACCGCCCGCTTTGCCGCAGACGTGGCCGTTGGATACCATTCAGCCGCATTCGGCAACCATTCACAGGACAACACGGAGGCCTTCCGCCCATGATTCGTTCGAGACTTGCTGTTCAACACGCCGCCGGCCTGACGGCCGCTGCGGTCTTCGGGTTCATGCTGAGCTGCAGCGGCTGCGGGCAGTCGCCGCCGGCCGGTTCATCGGCCCCGGCCGAGACGGTGGCCGAGGAGCACGCGCACGAACACGACCATGAACACGGTGCGGAAGGCCACGAGCACTCACACGACGCGGCCGATATTGAGGCGGCGATGGCCAAGCTGAGCCCGGAAGACCGTGCCTTGGCCGAGGCCCAGAAAGTGTGCGTCGTCTCAAAGGAGCCGCTCGGAACGATGGGCGCGCCGATCAAAGTCGAGCACGACGACGAAGTCGCGTTTCTCTGCTGCGAGGGGTGCCGCGACGCCTTCGAGGCCGACCCGCACAAGTACCTGACCGCATTGCACGAAGCCGAGGCGACCGGCGCCGATGCGGCCGCTGTTCCGGACGAAGCCGCGAAGGATGCAGCCACCGCCGAACCGGCAACGGCAAACTGAACGGTGCATTCGCTGCAGCCCGGTTGCCGCCCGGCAACCGGGCTGTTTTCGCGCGCGGAGATCAGGCGCGCGTCATTCACGCACCGTTCCCAGCGGGCGGAGTGCGACCGGAATGTCCGATCGCTGGCCCTCGCGCAGAATTGTCAGTGTGACTGTGTCGCCGGCCGAACGGCCGGAGAGTGCCGCGGACATCTCGGCCATCGATCCGACGGGCTTGCCGTCGATCGCAACGATCAGGTCTCCAAGCTCGAACTGTTCGGTGGCCTTGTCGTACTGATTGCCGCGCAAGCCTGCGTCTGCCGCCGGACTGCCGGGTTCCACGGAGCGAAGCAGCATGCCGGGCTGCTCGAGACCGGGCACGCCCGCACTTCGCATCCGCTCGACCTCCGATTCCGAGAACACCGATACGCCGAGGCCGACACGCTCCACACGCCCGCTGCGGATCAGCTGCGGCACGACGCGGTTGAGTGCATCGACCGGGACGGCGAATCCGATGCCGATGCTCGATCCCTGGGTGTTGGGATTCAGGATTGCCGTATTCATGCCGATCAACCGGGCGCGGCTGTCCAGCAGGGGGCCGCCGGAGTTGCCGGGGTTGATGGCGGCATCGGTCTGGATGACGTCGCTGATGAGGCCGCTCTGGTCGGCCGTTGGAATCTGCCGCCCCAGTCCGCTGATGACGCCGACCGTCAGCGTCTGGTCGAGTCCAAACGGGCTGCCGATTGCGAACACCTGCTGGCCAACCTGCAGGTCGGCCGACGCGCCGATGGTAATCGGCTGCAATTGCCCGCGCGTGGCTGTGATTTTGAGGACCGCGATGTCGGTGGCTGGGTCGAAGCCGACGGCGCTGGCACGATAGGTGGTGTTGTCGGCAAGCGTGACCGTGGCAAACTCGGCCTCGCTCACGACGTGGAAGTTCGTGACGATGTACCCCTCCTCGCTCCAGACGATGCCCGTCCCCGCCCCGCGAGGCACTTCATAGAGCTGGCGGCCGTCGGCCACCGACACGGATGTCGTCACATGCACGACGGACGGCGACGCGCTGCGGAAAATCTCGATCTGCGACTGCTCGGTTTCTGTCAGCGAGCCGCCCGGCGCGACGGGCCGAGCCGCGGCCTGCGGATGATGCAGTTCGTTCCAGATCGGCTGCCGGTATCGGAACAACACCGCCGCCAACACGATCAGCAGCATCAGCACCAGCCAACCGCTCGGGGACCGGCTGCGAGGCCGAGGAGGAGGGGGCGGGGGCGGGGGCGGGGGCGGGGGCGGAACGGGAGCATCGTTGGACATGTCCAGTCGCA